>JASIEN010000694.1 GCA_030045935.1 Candidatus Sulfotelmatobacter sp. | reverse complement strand
TTCCTTATGGCTTCCGCGCACGGCGCGGGGCTGATGCTCGTCCCCGTGCTCTTAGCTCAACCTATGTCAGCAATAACGATGCCGCACACGATGTCGGGAGCGATGTCTACGCCGCCGCATCCATTGAGTCTTTCCACGCTCGCGCTCGCCACGCTCGTCCATACGGCAAGCATGTTGGTCGTGGCGGGAATCCTGGCAATTCTGTTCTTCGAGACCTACGAACAAATCGGCCTGAAACTCCTGCGCCATGCCTGGATCAACTTCGATCTCGTATGGGCAGTGGCCCTGCTGATCGCAGGAGCGGTGGCGTTGCTGACTTGATTAAAGCGATGCGGTGCCCCAACGGTCCGTTTGCCGGGAGATTCCTGGGCCCGCTGGTGAAAACGCGGGGCCTTCGGAATGACGCGTCGTTTTGCCTAACCGCTGACTATTCCTTGAGCAACTGCCGCGCGATCACCATGCGCTGAATCTCGCTGGTGCCTTCGCCGATGGTGCAGAGTTTGACATCGCGGTAGAACTTCTCCGCGGGATAGTCTTTTATAAAGCCGTAACCGCCGTGAATCTGCACCCCTTCGTTGGCGCACTTGACGGCGACTTCGCTGGCGTAGAGTTTGGCCATCGAGGATTCGAGCGTTGACTTCAGGCCCGCATCTTTCATGGAAGCGGCGCGCATGGTGAGCAGGCGGGCAGCGTCGATTTCGGTGGCCATGTCGGCAAGCTTCCACTGGATCGCTTGGAACTCGCTGATGGCTTTGCCAAATTGCTTGCGCTCTTTGGAATAGCTCAGCGCGGCCTCATACGCGCCCTGCGCCATGCCGAGCGAAAGGGCTGCAATCGAGATGCGGCCGCCGTCGAGCACGCGCATGGCATCGATGAATCCGTCGCCTTCTTTGCCCAGCAGATTCTCGGCAGGAATGACGCAATCTTCAAAAATCATTTCTGCAGTATCGCTGGCCCGCAGGCCGAGCTTGTTTTCTTTTCTGCCGGGACGAAAGCCCTTGGTGCCTTTTTCCACGATGAATGCAGACAAACCGTGGGTTTTCGCAGTGCGGTCCGTGACTGCAATAACCACCATCGCGTCTGCGTAATGACCATTGGTGCAGAAAGTTTTTGTGCCATTGAGCACCCAACTATTGCCGTGGCGTTTGGCGGTCATGCGGGCGCTGCCGGCGTCAGAGCCCGAGGAAGGCTCGGTCAATCCCCACGCGCCGATAAATTCTCCAGTAGCAAGTTTGCCGATGTATTTTTTCTTTTGCTCCGCGTCGCCAGCGAGAAAGATGTGATTGGAACAAAGTGAAGTATGCGCAGCGACAATGATGCCCACGGAACCATCGACGCGAGACAATTCTTCGATGGCAACGACGTAGTCAACATATCCCATGCCCGCGCCGCCGAGTTCAGCGGGAAAGACGATGCCCATGAGCCCGAGTTTGCCCAGTTCTTTAACCGTGGCGAGAGGAAACTCGCACGATTCGTCCCATTTCATGATGTTAGGCGCGATCTCGCGCTCGGCAAATTCGCGGACACTCTTTTTCAGCTGCTGCTGCTCGTCGGTCAGTAGAAAATCCAAGATTCCTCCAGCCAATGTGCGCAACTTTCGATTAGAACATAGCGGCTTAGGCGGAAAAAGTTACCCTCGGCAATGAAGCGAAGGGCCATGAAAAGCCGCGTCAGGAGCAGGGTTGACGCGCTTCATCTCCTGCGTGCCTACCGACCGGATGGTTTTACGCTTTAAACCACTGCCGCCGTTTTCGGCGAAGCGGATGGCTCGACACGAAGGAACTTTTCAAAAACTTCGTTGGAAAGAAGCCGGCCGCGGGCAGTGAGGCGGACGAAATCGCCAGATTGCTCCAGCACCCCATCATCGGCGAGTTCCGCGATTGTGGCAACGGCAGGACGAAGAGCTTCTTCGCCGAATCTCGCCGCGAGGTCGTGCAGATTGACTCCTCGGGTCAAGCGGAGTCCAAGGAAGAAACATTCTTCAAGTGTGGCGTGGTGAGAAACGGGTGTGCGTTGTAAGCCATAGCCGGAGGCGTAAGACTCCAGCGAGTCAGCAGTGGCGATGCGCACCGCATCACTTTCTGAATTCGTGGCAGCCAGCATTGAGTGCGCGTCCACGCCGAAGCCGAGATATGGCTGGCGCGTCCAATACTTCAAGTTGTGATGAGATTCGAACCCAGCACGGGCAAAGTTGGAAATCTCGTATTGCGCGATGCTGCTTGATTGCAAGCGGTCGCATGCGGTGAGATAAAAATCCGCTATTGCATCTTCGTCAGGAACGAAGTGCGCGTGATAACGTGCGCCGCCAGCAATCAGTTCGCCGCCCAGGCGCGAGTCTTCATCCACCTCGAGCATGTAAACGCTCACGTGCGGAACAGCCGCCGCGATTGTCTGCTCCAGCGAATATTCCCAGCTCTCGGCAGTCTGGTGAGGCAAACCAGCGATAAGGTCGATATTGATATTGGTAATTCCCGCAGCTCGCAGGCGCGCGATATCCTCGACGACGGTCGCGCGTTTATGCAGGCGCCCGACTGCGGCCGCTTCCCGATCGACGAACGATTGCACTCCCAAGCTGACGCGGTTCACGCCGCAGCACACAAGGCAATCGAGCATAGGAGCGGC
>JASIEN010000693.1 GCA_030045935.1 Candidatus Sulfotelmatobacter sp. | reverse complement strand
AGCGTGTTGCCTTCCTGGCGCGGCCGGAACTCGACAATGCTCTGCGGCTCTACATCCTTAATCAGCCGCTCCAGAATCTGCCGGCCCAGCCCGGTGCGCGTCATCTCGCGCCCGCGAAAGAAAATCGTCGCCTTTACCTTGTCGCCCTCGTCAAGGAAGCGCAGTACATGATTTTTTTTCGTCTCGTAATCGTGGTCGTCCACATTAATGCGAAACTTGACCTCTTTTACGGTAATCGTCTTCTGGTGCTTTTTGGCCTCGCGTTCTTTCTTTTCCTGCTGGTAGAGATACTTCCCGTAGTCCATGATGCGGCACACGGGAGGTTGCGCGGTGGGCGAAATCTCGACCAAATCCAGGTTCTTGCTGCGGGCCAACTTGAGCGCTTCGTAGGGTGGCATGATGCCGATCTGCCCACCCTCATCGTCAATCACGCGAATTTCGCGGGCACGAATGCGGTCATTGGTACGGACAAAACGTCTTTCGATACATTCCTCCGCGCACTTAAGCGCACTGAGAATACTAGATTATAACACGAGAATTCGCAGCTCGTTACGCCGTCACGAGCCTGCAGCAGAAACTATCTCGTAGGGCCGCATCATTTCATTGTCTTCGTGTTCGAGGATGTGACAGTGCCACACATAGCGGCCGGGATATCCCTCGAAGCGGATGATGATGCGAGTGATCATGCCCGGCTCAGCTCGGACCGTGTCTTTCCATCCTGCTTCGCTCGGATTGGGAGGGACGGGCGCGCCATAATAGACGAATTTCTTTTGCGTCCAAAACGCGGCGATGTCGAAACTTTGCCGGTCGAGAATCTGGAACCGAACCGCATGCAGGTGAATCGGGTGTGAGTCGTCGGTCGTATTGATCAGGTTCCAGATTTCGGTGGAATCGAGCGCTGGGTTTTCCGTTACCGGCATGCTCCAGTGGGTGTTGTTGAGCAGCATGTGCACGGGCCGCTTATAGAGGTCATCGACCTCAACCAGAGTCAGCATTCTGGTCTTGACGGCGGATGGTTCACTGACGTTCGTGAGCGGTCGCAGAGCCGCCGGGAGCACACTCCCGGCAGCTGTGGCCTTCCTGCTCACTCGAAACTGCATGACGTTGAAAGCAAAGTCGTTTTTTAAAATGACCATCTCTCCGGCTGATCCAGAGAAGTCGATCACCAAATCCACGCGCTCGGCTGGCGCGAGCGTGATCTGCTTCACTTGTAGCGGCACAGGCAGCAAACCCAAATCTGTTCCGATCTGATGAAACGGCTGATTGTTCGATAGCGACAGATGAAAGAAACGGCCATTGGCGGCGTTTAGAACACGGAACCGGTATGTACGCGGCTCGACCTCGACATAAGGAAAGATTTTTCCATTGACAACGAAGCAGTCTCCGAACACTTCCGGCAGCCACGGCGCGTGGGGATCACCCGTGACCGGATAATTCAGCTGGCTCTCGAGATCAAGAATCCGATCATAGATCACCAGGGGGATTTCATATTTGCCTCTGGGAAGATGCAGCGCATCTTCAAATTCATCACGAATGATGTAGGCGCCCATCAATCCCGCAAAGACGTTCAACCGGTTAATCCCCAGGGCGTGGTCGTGATACCACAACATGGCGGATTCCTGCTGGTTGGGATAGTGATAGATCACCGACTTGCCCGGCACATACCAATTTTCCGGATAACCGTCACTTTCTGGCCGCACTTTCGCCCCGTGCAAATGCACAACCGTCCGAACTTCAGGCTTATCGCTTTCAGCGCCATGAATGTTGTGATCAATGGGCAGAAAATGTTGTGTCGGCAATTCGTTCGCCCATTCCACCAGAATCCCCTGCCCGCTTCTTACCTCGAATGTCGGCCCGGGACAGCTCGAACCGTACACCCATTGCCGCGTTGGTTTGAGATCGCGATGCAGCTTGCTCTCGATCTGGCGCATGGCGATACGGTAATAGGGAAGCTTGCTGCGGAGATCCTCAGGGTCGGGGCGATGATCGATCGGCTGTGCGAGTTCGGGAACCGGAAGCGCATCTACGAACGGCGTTAGAGAACTGGCCTGCAGGTTGGTCCGAAATTTGGGCGCGGGCGGCTGCGGTGGCCGCGCCGCTTGCGGCAGAGCTAGTGCGGCGGTCAAAATTCCGCCGCGTTGAATAAACGCTCGTCGGGTCAGAGACATTCGCGCGTATGATTCCCTCGTCCTTCAATTAGGACGCACAAGAATAACAAAACGGGCATGCGAACTGTTTCGCATGCCCGTGGCTGGTCGTCCAGAGCAACGCCGTTTAGAATGGCTCCCCTGAATTCGGATCGAGGAACAGCGTGCCATTGTGGCGGATTTTGGCGAAGTCAAAGTCCTGCACGATCGAATTGGAGATCGCGTCGAACGATCCCTGGCCGATTCGCTGCCCGCCCAGCCAGTTGTCCTCAATGAAGCGAATAATCGAGGTCTGGTTGGTTACGGAGTGATCGACAAAGTTCTGCCGCGCCCAAGGAGAGATTACAAGCATCGGCAACCGTGGCCCGAAGCCGCAGCGGCCAAGCGCATTCGGATTGGCAGTCGTGTTGAGCCCCGGCAAAGAGGTCGCTGCCGTACCGCAGGTTCCCTGGCCTGTTAGCGCATCCTGTGGGCCGGTCGAAGTATTGACGATTGGCCCCATCTGATGGTCGTACCAACCGTCGGAGTCGTCATACATGATCACGACGGCGGTGGACTTCCAAGTGGGAAGCGATTCCAGCAGGTTGATGGTAGTCACGACGAAGTTCTGCTCATCCAGAGGATCGGAATAGCCTGGGTGGGCGTCCTGATAAGCAGGCGCCTTCAGGAAGCTGACCGCAGGCAGAAGCCCTGCTTCCGCGGCCTCGTAAAAATCGAGGATATCGTACTCGTGATTGGCGAGGCCGTTGTGTCCGATTTCTTTGAGAGAAGCCGGACGAGTGTGGGCCGGGTTGGCATCGGTCGACCAATAGGCGAATAGAGAGTGGTGGGGGACATAGTCAGCGGTGGTGCCGGCAAGTCCGGTTGAGCTGCGACTGCAACCCGTCGTGCCATTAGAGTTCACGATGGAAAGATTGAACCCGCCCATGAATCCGCCCCAGGAAATTCCGGCAGCGGTGAGCAGATCGCCGATAGTTTGTCCGCCCATGCTGACCTGATTGCGCGTGGGCGACGCGCAGACGTCGCCAATCGGATCAGGATCGCCGATAACGGTGAGCGAACCGTCAGGTCCACCGTTCACTTCATCACCAGTTCCATTCAACGTGGCGCTAACCCCGTTGGTCTGGCCGGCCACGAAGTTCATTACGCCCACGGTGGAAGGACCAAAAGTTGAGCCGTAGGAGTTGTCGCTAAGCGCGAAATTCTGAGCATAGTTCCATAGCGCGGTCACGGTGTTGCCGTCGTAATAACCCATGACCAAACCGTTTGTTTGGGTGATGCCGGTACCTGAAGGCGGCGGACCAGCCGTGCCGGTGTTGGCGGGAAACAGATCCATCAGGCCCATGTCGAAGGCCTGTTGTTCCGGCATGTAATCGTGATCCTGGTCGGCAGTGACAGCCTGCGACCGGTCAAGACGGAAAGGGTTCGAAGCCCCGTTGCCGTTAGCGGGATTCAGGTTGGGGTTGTTGCTGAGCAAGGCTGGCGCGTAGCCGTTCACCGTAGGCGTGTTCGGAGCGGCAAAAAACTGCGGTTCGCCGTTTGGATTGGTGGCCACTGGATAGGTTCCGAAGTAGTGGTCGAAGGACTGGTTCTCGTTAAAGATGACAACTAGGTGCTGAATGGGAGTGGCCGTAGGCGGTCCCGAATTGGCAGGTTTGGCGCCTGACGCCGCAAGCGCTGGCGTGGCGGTCGGTCCCACGGCGATGGCTAAGGCCAACAACACTGCCAAGGTTCGCCTGGGGGCTTCTGAAGTCTTCAGCTTCTCGAACATGTCTTTCCTCCCGCCCTGGGGAAATACCACCTGCGCGCCTCTGGGCAGACACTACGAATTAACAGGCAGCTTGACCGGGGCGTTGAAAATATAACGGCGGAATGTTGAGCGGGGATTGCGCGGATATTAAAAGACAGTGAATCGGAACGCCGTATTGAGAATTTCAATAGCTCGGCGCGTGCCACTCCCTGCTGCCGCCAGGCCTCAGGGGCAGGACCGAACCGGCGTAAATTGCTTCGGCTCCATCCAGAGAAACAGTAAAAATCTGGAGTTTACGGCGGAAAATCCTGTCTGTCACAGTGAGGTTGCCTTTGTTCTGTAAACACATTTATATAATGCACATATGCAGGGCACACATAGAGCACACATTCTTATTCCACGCGACTTGTTGCAGGACATCGACAAGTTGGTTGGTCCCCGCGGGCGAAGCGCATTTCTTCTGGATACGGCACGGCAAGAGGTACAACGGCGCAAGCTGCTGAATTTCCTGGAAAGTGATGTGCCTGTTTGGAAGGCAGAAGAGCATCCTGAGCCGGACGGTGGCGCGGCAGCATGGGTGCGGCAGTTGAGGCAGCAAAGCGAACGACGACGCCAAGATTCTCGCAGGCCCAAAAGCAGAAAGAGGAAATGATTCTTCACACATCCGAAGCTCGTTAGGTTTCTATGCAGATTGTGCTCGATACCACAGTGCTGATCGATGTCCTGCGGGCCAACGAGGGCGACCACAGTGGCTCATCCAGCTTTTGCGCAACGGTCATAGTCTCTCGACCTCGGCGCTTAACGTGGCGGAGATATTCGCAGGACTAAGAGGACAAGAAGAGACGCGACCGAAGGCGTTCCTGCAGGAACTGACGTGTTACGAGATTCTCGCAACCATCGCCGAAATCGGCGCCAGGATCCTGAACGAATGGGCGGAAAGGGCGCACACTGACTTTGATGGATACACTGATCGCTGCTGTCGCCTTCGAGCACAACCTCGCGCTGGCCACTGACAATCGCAAGGACTTCCCGATGCCAGATCTACAGTTGTTCCCAATGCCCGATTAGGCGGCTCCTACTTCGTGACCACCCCGCAGGCGATGCGGTCGCCCGAATTTCCTGCCGGATCAGTCTTGTAGTCGTCAGCCTTGGCATGGATGATAATCGCGGTACCACCATTGCTGAACAGCGAGTGCGGTCCTTCGCCAAGGTTTACGTCGGAATCGTCCACCGTTGCGCCGGCTTTGCCGTTCGCATCCACAGTGAAGTTACGCACATCGCCCGCGTGGTGGCCCTCGGGGTTATCGAATCCATGCTTTTTATTCTCGGGATTGAAGTGCGGACCGGCAGACTTGAAATCGGGCGGATCGCATTTCGGATTCTGATGGAAGTGAATGGCGTGCTCTCCCGGAGGAAGGTCGTGGAGCGCGAGCTTGAGGCTGACTCCGGGTCCTTTCTCCATAATCACTACTGAGCCCACGTCTTTTCCCTGTGAGTCCTTGAGATTGACTTTCACTTTGGCGGCGCTGGGCAGCGCGAGCGCGAGAATAAGCGCGACTACAGAAGCCAGCTGGTATGTGGGGTTTTTCATGGGGTGCATTATAGTCCTGAGAGGCGGCCCTTAGGTCGTGCCACAAATTCATTTACCTTGAGGCGGTCCGACGAACGCCGAATTAGAACTAGAATGCTGCGGAATCCGCTTTATGTACTTTTTGTGCCCCGTGATTTTTCACACCACCCACCAACGGGCCATGCTCGCTCCCGCGCCGCTGGAGTATACTGCGAACACCTTCGAGTTTTTCCGGGAAAAGTGGCACTCATGGCATTGAATGCGGTAGAGCAGGTGACCGAACAGGTTCCGGCAGACAATTTTTCGGTGCTGGAAGAGAAGATTTATCGCACCATCGACCTGTACAAAGCCGCACGGGCAGCGCAGGCGACGGCCGAGCGCGATGCCGAGCGCACGCGGCGGCTACTGGAAGAGCGCGAGCAAGAACTGGTTGCTTTGCGCCGCGAGACCGTCCAATTGCGCAAGGAGCGCGAGGAAATTCGCGGCAGGGTGGAAAAGTTGCTGGTGCAAATTGAAGCGATCGCTGAGGAGCGCGCGAGCTAGGGCGACAGGTTCGACTTCCTGAATCCGGTAGTTTCGGTACAGGCGACCAACGTTTCGAACCGCTCGGCATCCAAGCCAGTGTAGGGATGTGCGAAAGTTTATGGCTACCGCAGTTAAAGATACGACGGTAAAGGACGCGCAGAACTCCGGTATTCGCGTGGAGATTTTCGATCAGGCTTACAATCTTCGGGGCTCGGATCCAAAATACATTCTGCAGCTGGCGGAATACGTCGACGCCAAAATGCGGGCCGTCGCCCAGGCAACCAACACAATCGATACAGTTCGTCTCGCCGTTCTGGCAGCTTTGAACATCGCTGATGAGTTTCATCTTCTGAAGCGCAAGCAGGAAACCGGCGCCGTCGATTACCAGAAGCGCGCGCGTCAATTATCCAATGTGCTGGACGAGGTCCTCCGCGACGAACGCAAAGCGGGCTAGTCTGCGTAGTATCCCGGCCCTGCTTTCTCTGTTGACCTTATTGACCCCTGCCTCCGCGCAAGAATCCACGTTCCACGTTCAAACCAATGTCGTAGTGATTCCAGCTCTGGTAACAAACGCCAACGGCGAGGTTGTTCCGGGACTCAAAGCCGACGACTTCATCGTTGAAGACGACGGCGTTGCCCAACCCGCACATCTTGATGACTCAGCCGAAGACGAGCCTGCTTCACTGGTTCTGGTTGTTCAATCGGGCCGGCGTGCGGCCTACGAGTTTCCTCGTATTCGCGGATTGAGCTCCATGATCGCTCCACTCCTGGCAGACGACCGCGGCAAAGCGGCGATCGTTGAATTCGACAGCAGTGTGCGCCTGGTGCAAAACTTCACCGGCGATGCAGAGCGAATCGCGCGAAATCTCGAGAATCTGCAGCCCGGCGATGAGGGCGCCGCTATCCTCGATGCTCTCGACTATGCCGTCAGAACCCTTCAGACTGTGCCCAAGGCCAGTCGGCGCGTTTTATTGCTAATCAGCGAAACCCGCGACCACGGCAGCAAGACGGCAAAAATCGACGACGTCGTGGCCGAGATCGGGAGCAGCGACATTGCGGTTTACGCACTTGTATTTTCGCCTTCGCGCTCAAATGTTCTCGATACCATGCGCGGTAATAATCTCGATGAGATGCATCCGGCTCCTGACTTGCTCGCGCCTTTGGAACTCGCCCTAGAAGCCATGAGAAGGAACATGCCCAAAGCCGTAGCAGCAATGACCGGCGGCGAGTATGAATCATTTGCGACCCGAAAAACCTTCGATGCTCGCATGGTCGATTTCACCAATCACGTTCACACCCGTTATGTGCTGAGCATCGAGCCGAAAGCTCCGCATCCGGGACTGCATCGGCTGAGCGTGCGGCTGAAGGACCCGGGCAACAAGAACGTTCTTGCACGCAGCAGCTATTGGGCCGAAGACGCGACAAGATGAGCTTGTGTAGTCCTGTCAGGCCTAACGGTGCGCGGATTCGTTCCGGTCAGACCGGATATAATAACCGTGATGGAAGGCGCGCGTTTTCGTCTTTTGCCGAGATATGGGTTGAGCGCTGTGCCTCTGGCGTTGGTGCTCTGCGCTGCCGGCATCATACAGTCGCAGACCCAATCCGCCCCGGCCGCGCCCGGCCAAGCGCTGGCGCAAGACGCCCAATCACCCGACAGCAACGACGTTCCCCGCATTCGCGTGGGCATCAACGAAGTGAACGTTGTTTTCACGGTGACCGACAAGCATGGAAAACTCATAACCGACCTGAAGCAGAACGATTTCCGTTTTGTTGACGACAACAAGCCTGCGGCCGAAATCCGTAGCTTCCATTCCGAAACCAACCTGCCCCTGCAAGTCGGTCTGCTGATCGACGCCAGCAATTCTGTGCGCGACCGTTTCCGGTTTGAGCAGGAAGCCGCCATCGAATTTCTCAACCAGACCGTGCACCGTGGATACGATCACGCGATGGTGGTCGGCTTCGACGTCACTCCTGAAGTCACACAGGACTTTACCGATGACGCCGAACTGCTCGATCACGGTATCCGCATGTTGCGCCCCGGCGGCGGCACAGCGCTTTATGATGCGCTGTATTACGCCTGCCGTGACAAACTGCTGAAGAGTCCGCAGAGTGGCGCCGTTCGCCGTGCCATCGTTCTGTTGAGCGATGGCGAAGACAATCAGAGCCACGTCACCCGCGAGGAATCGATCGAAATGGCGCAGCGCGCCGAGACTATCGTCTATACCATCAGCACCAATGTGAGCGGCACCAAAGGCCCTGGCGACAAAGTGCTCGAGCGCATCGCCGACGCCACGGGAGGCCGCGCCTTCTTTCCCTTCCAGATCCGCGACGTCGCCGATGACTTTGCCGAAATCCAGCAGGAACTGCGCAGCCAGTACGATGTTTCCTACAAGCCCGCCGACTTCAAAGCCGACGGCCACTTCCGTACCATCGAAATCATTGCCAGCGACCGCAAGAACTTCCGCGTCAGGTCACGCCGCGGCTATTACGCGCCCGTGCAGTGAACGGTCCGTGGTAGAACTATCTGTGCATGCCCGGATACTCAGGAACGCCACTGCCGAAGAAACTCGGGATCAGGACGGGATTCTGCGTTCGCCTCAAAAATGCTCCGGGCGAGGTACGCACCGAACTTCATGACGCGCTCTCTCAATGTGAAGAGAATGAGCGAGGCACCTCACTCGATTTCGCGATGCTGTTCACCACGTCGCAGAAGGAATTAAGAAAAGAGTTCCCCTCCCTGATGAAACTTCTTGCGCCCGCGGGCATGCTTTGGGTGAGTTGGCCGAAGAAAACTTCCGGGGTTCCGACCGATCTCAATGAAAACATCATTCGCGAAATCGGGCTCGCGACCGGACTGGTGGATGTGAAGGTGTGCGCTGTGACCGATATCTGGTCAGGATTGAAGTTCGTAAGGCGGCTCAAAGACCGCAAGTAGCCAATATCCCCTGGCGTACCCGGAATTAATCCGCGCGCCAGAGGATGATGTGCCTTGCCCGGGACTAAAAATCAAAAAGGCCAGCCCGAAGTGGATAAGGAGCCGGTTAGCTCTGCCCTTTCAGTCTGGCTCCGGCAAAAACTCAAGTCGCCGCGCTCCAGTAAGGAGATGGGCGACGAACGAAATCACCGCAAAAAGCAACAGCAGATGAATCAGGCCGCCAGCGATATGGAACATCAGAAAGCCTGCCTCCCATAGAATCAGCAGCAGCAATGCAATAATCAAAAAGGCCCAAACTCATCTTTGCAACTCCATTTTTTTAACTCATCGCTTGCTGCACGTTCTGCAGCTTCGTCCAATCGTTCAAGTCCACTTGCTTATAAAGCGGACGAAAGTCGCTTCAAATCGGCAGAAGACTGTAAAAACGGGAGTCTGGCGTCGTAGATTGAAAACGGAAGACAAGGAGCCTGTAGATGCTTCGAGTAGGACTACTCGGTTTTGGGCTGGCCGGTCAGGCCTTTCATGCCCCCGTGATACGGGCCGTACCCGGGATGGAGCTGGCCTGCATCCTGGAACGTCACGGAACCCGGGCGCAGGAAAAATACCCCGAAGTCCGCGTGACGCGGACGGTCGAAGAGTTGCTGGCCGACGAAACCATCCGGCTTTGTGTGGTCGCCACGCCCAATGACTCGCACTTCGATTTGGCCCGTAGCTGTTTGCTTGCGAGCCGCGACGTTGTGGTCGACAAGCCATTCGCGCCGACTCTGAAAGAGACCACAGAACTCATTCGCCTGGCCGCCGAGCGAAGACGATTGATCACCGTCTATCACGACCGCCGCTTCGATGGAGACTTTTCTACGGTGAAGCAGATTGTGCACTCGGGCAAGCTGGGGTGTATTGCCGAATATGAGTGCCGCTTCGACCGCTTTCGCCTGGAGCCCCGGCCAAATGCATGGCGCGAGCGTGCCGGCTATCCCGGTGCAGGAGTGCTGTTCGATCTGGGCCCACACGTCATCGATCAGGCGCTGGCTTTGTTCGGCGAGCCGCATTCGATTACCGCCTCGGCATTCTGCCAGCGCGAAACTTCAGTCGTGGACGATTCCTTCGACGTTTGCCTGGAGTATCCCGGGATGCGCGCCATGGTCCGTGCCCGCATGATTGTTTATGCGCCCGGCCCGCACTTTCTGATCCATGGAACCAAGGGATCGTTCATCAAATACGGCATGGACCCTCAAGAGCCTCGCTTGCGGTCGGGGAACATTCCTTCCGGAATGCACTGGGGCGATGATTGGGGTGAAGAACCTGCAGCTCAGTGGGGGACGCTGAGCGTGGTGGGCGAGCCGGTAGTGAGAGTTAGAACTGACCGCGGCGACTATCGCCGCTTCTATGCCAACGTGCGCGACGCGATCGAGAAAGGGTCGCCACTGGAAATCCCGCCCGACCAGATTCTCAGCAACATGCGCGCTCTATTGCTTGCTCACAAGAGCAGCCGCGAGCAGCGCGCGGTCGCTTGGAATGAGAATGTGGATTGAAGATGACTGATCGGTACGTCGTCTCGTGGGCAGGAGTGCCCGCCACACAAGGCCGCCCATATGTGCCTATTCCAACGCTTCGTACAAATGTCCCTCAATTCGGTCGGCAATCTTTGGCAGCTCTTTGCGGGCAAATTGCAGGAAATGGGGTGTGGTGCGGTGGGCTTCTAACGCCGCATCGTCCTTGTATTGCTCGTAGATGAAGTAGCGGCGCCGGTCGGTTTTGTGCCGGTGGGCCTGGTACATCAGGCAGCCCGGTTCCTTGCGCGATTCTTCTGTCAATTTCGCAAAAAGAGGCGCTACATCGCCATCGTGTCCTGCTTTCGCAACCCAAGTCACCGCCAAAACCACCATTGCACCCTCCCAGGTGCGGGCCGATTTGAATAACGGGAATCAATTCTAGCCCTTCTGGGCCGCTGCTGTCTCCATTTCCTTTGCGAAGTCATCCCGCAGGATGATTTGATCGCGGTCGGGACCGGTCGAAACCATCCCCACCCTGGCGCCTGATTCTTTCTCAATAAAATTGAGATAATCGCGGGCGGCTGGCGGCAGTTGGTCGAACCTCGTCACGCCCACCGTTGAAGTTCGCCAACCAGGCAGCTTCTGATAGATGCACTCGATTTTTTCGTAGCCGCTGGCTTGCGCCGGAATCTCAACAGTCTTCTTGCCGTTTACGACGTAGCTCACGCAGACGGGAATCTCAGCCAGTTCATCGAGCACGTCAAGTTTGGTGACGACGAACCAGTTAATGCCGTTGATCATGCGAGCGTAACGGAGCAGCGGCAAGTCGAGCCAGCCAGTGCGCCGCGGGCGTCCGGTGACAGCGCCATACTCGTTGCCGCGCTGGCGAATTAACTGGCCCGCATCGCCTTTCTCTTCGGTCGGGAATGGACCTTCGCCAACGCGGGTGCAATACGCTTTGGTGAGGCCGATCACGGATTGAATCGCGTTGGGCGCGATCCCCGTACCAGTAGCCGCCCCACCTGAAGTCGCGCTGGAGGACGTCACGAACGGATATGTGCCGTGATCGATGTCGAGCATCGTTCCCTGCGCCCCTTCAAACAGGATCGACTCGCCCGCATCCAGCGCCTGATTCAATAGCAGTGCCGTGTCGGCAACGAAGGGTGCGATTTTCTCGGCCGCCTCCGCGTACTCGGAATACATTTTGTCGGCATCCAGCGGTTCGGAATTGAACAGCGCGTGCGCGATCATGTTTTTTTCGCGCACTGCATTCTCGATGTGCTTTTTGAGCAGTTCGAGATCGAGCAGATCGGCAACGCGCAGACCGCGCCGTCCCATCTTGTCTTCATAAGCTGGACCAATCCCGCGAGAAGTCGTGCCGATCTTAACTCGTCCGGGCGCATTCTCGGCGGCTAACTCGATCATGCGGTGATAGGGCAAAATAACTTGCGCCCGATTTGAGACGAACAGATTTCCATCGACGCGCACGCCCGTCTCGCGCAGCGCGGCAACCTCCTTCAAAAAAGCCATCGGGTCGAGCACGACTCCATTGCCGACCACGCTGCGGCAGCGGGGACGCAGCACTCCGCAGGGCACCAGCTGCAGAACAAACTTCTTGCCGTTGATGATGACCGTGTGGCCGGCGTTGTGGCCGCCGGCGTAACGGGCGACGATGGAGAAGTTCCCCGAAAGCACGTCGACAATCTTGCCTTTGCCCTCATCGCCCCACTGGGCGCCGACAATGACCGCGGTTTTGCCTTTGTTCAATTCCGACTCCGTCAGGGAGGGTCGCGCGCAGCTGCGCCGACCCGGGGTCGCACACTCCTTGCCCGCGGCAGAACATCAAGGCTCTAGGGATGAAGCGGAGAAGATGTGTACAAGTTATCTTATATTGCGTCCGTGCGGATAGCAATGTTGAGCGGCTCAGTCGCGCTCAGTTGGCTTCGCGGACCGCCCAGGTCATCCCGAAGGCCCGCGTTTTCACCAGCGGGCCGAGGGATCTCCCACAGAGAGTCATCTTCGCCGGGAGATCCGGCTGAGAAGCGCCTGCGCTCGGGTTGCTCAGGGCAGGCTGAGAACCAGCGCAGCGGGAGCCCGCAGCCGAAATCCCGAGCTTGCGAGGGACCTCAAGGCTGGTAGGCGCGGCAGGGCTCGAATGAGAGCGATGAGTGTAATCAGGATTTGTCGCCAGTCAGGTTAGGCAATTCGGTAATATCGGGTACAACCAGCGAGGAACCGGATGCCACGGCACAGGAGCGGACCATGAGCAGTTGAGGTGCAGACCTCTTGAGGCGATAATCCTCGACTGAAGGAAGAGGAATCGTATGAAGCGAATTCTGGTAGTGGCTGTGCTCGTTGCGCTCGCGCTTGTTACCAATGGAAGCGACCGAGTGTTGGCTCAGGACAGCGAAAAGAGCGCCGTAGAAGCGGCCGTGCGAGGCCTAGAACAAGCTGCGCAAGACTACAACCTTGCCAAGGTGATTTCACTGCTTACACCTGACGCCCGTTGGATAGAGAACTCCCTCCCGACTAAGGCCGTCGATCTTGAATGGCCGGCCTTCGAGAAAGCCAAGGCGGCCGGAGTTCGTATCACCAATCGGCCTCACAATTTCGAGACTCATGTGCAAGGCGACGTGGCGTGGGTGACCTTGACCCTTGACGAAACTTTGGCTGCGGATAGCCCGGAAGCACAGAAGTTCCTGCATTTAGACGCGGCCGGC
>JASIEN010000692.1 GCA_030045935.1 Candidatus Sulfotelmatobacter sp. | reverse complement strand
CTTCGAGTGCCTTCAGCACTTCATCGCGGACCGAGCGCAGGGTCTGCCAATCTTTGGATTGTTGTTCATCTTGTTCGGGAACCATGCTTCCCAGAATATCGCTCGCAAGCGGGAAGTGCGCCAAGTGAACGCTTTCACACCGTCCCGAAAGTTTCGGCAGGTAACCCCAGACTTCCTCGCAAGTAAAGCTCATAATCGGCGCAAGCAGTCGCGCCAAAGCTTCTCCGATGCGCCAGGCAGCGGTTTGTGCAGCGCGCCGTGCATCGGACGTCGGCGCAGAGGTGTAGAGCCGGTCTTTGAGCACGTCGAAATAAAATGCGCTCAGATCGACGATGCAAAAGTGATTCAGCCGATGATAGATCTTGTGGAACGCAAACTCTTCGTATGAAGTGCGCACGTCCATGGCAAATGCCGCAGTCTGCAGCAACATGTACTGATCGAGGGATTGCAACTTATCGAAGGCAAGTGCATCTTTGGCCGGATCAAAATCGTGCAGATTGCCCAGGATGTAACGGACCGTATTACGAATCTTTCGATAGTTCTCGGCCACGCGCTGCATCAGCCCTTCCGAGCCGACAACGTCTTCGCGGAAATCGACCGAGGCTACCCACAGGCGCACAATTTCTCCGCCAAGGCGGTTGGCGATGTCGACTGGATCGACATCGTTGCCGCGTGACTTCGACAAGGCCTGACCTTTTTCGTCGAGTGTCCATCCGGGTGTGACCACGCCTTTATATGGCGGCGAACCGCGTGCGCCCTCACCGCAGAGCAGAGAAGACTGAAACCATCCGCGGTATTGATCGCCGCCTTCGAGATAAAGATCTGACGGCCACGGGTATGAAGGCTCGTCGTCGATCAGCGAGAGATAACTTGAGCCCGACTCCAGCCACACATCGAAAATATCGGTTTCCTTTTCGAACTTCATGCCGCCGCAGTGAGGACATTTCGTTCCCGCAGGGAGCAAGGAGTATGGTTCATCTGTGAACCAGGCGTCAGCTCCTGACTGCCGAAACAACTCGACCACCTTCCGATTGATCGCTTTGTCGTTGAGCGGCTTTCCGCAGCTCTCGCATAGAAACACAGCGATCGGCACGCCCCACACGCGCTGCCTTGAAATGCACCAGTCGGGGCGGGTGGCAATCATGTTGGTCATGCGCTCTTCGCCCCATGCGGGATCCCATTTCACGCGCTTGATGTCTTCGAGCGTGCGCGTGCGCAGAGTATCGTCTTTTCCCTTGCCGCCCGGCATGGGCGTTTCCATCGAGATGAACCACTGCTCGGTCGCGCGGAAGATCACTGGATTATGGCAACGCCAGCAGTGCGGATACGAATGTTCGGTCTTTTCCTCATGCAGCAGCGCGCCGCGGCTCCTGAGCAGATCGATGATTGGCTGATTGGCATCGAACACTCGTTT
This sequence comes from Candidatus Sulfotelmatobacter sp., assembly GCA_030045935.1. GTDB lineage: Bacteria > Acidobacteriota > Terriglobia > Terriglobales > Acidobacteriaceae > Sulfotelmatobacter. The sequence continues at coordinate 1,494 of JASIEN010000692.1, read as the reverse complement.
GCCCGTGTATTCGAGCAAGCCGTTGCGCAGAATGCCTTTCTCATCGACATTGCTGGTGGCATCGAGGCTGTATTTCACGCCAGTTGCGAAGTCCTCGGCTCCATGCGATGGTGCGGTATGGACGACGCCGGTGCCCGTATCCATCGTGACGTACTCGGCTAGCACGCCAAGGATTTTGCGGTCGAGGAAGGGATGTTGGAAGTTCAGGTGCTCGAGCTTGCGGCCAGGAAAGCGGGCAAGCTCGCGCGGGTTGACAAATCCGCACTTCTCGGCAGTTTCTTTGGCGAGCTTAGAGGCGACGATGTAAACTTCGCCTCCTGACTCTAGCGCCACATACTCTTCATCCGGATGAAATGCCACGGCCATCGAGGCAGGAAGCGTCCATGGGGTGGTCGTCCAGATGATGGTCGAAACTTTCTTTCCCGCCAGCGCGGGATCGATCCGTGCCGGATCATCAATCAACGCATACTTCACCCATACCGTCGGGCTGGTGTGATTTTCATATTCAACTTCCGCTTCAGCCAGCGCCGTCTCGTCGTACATGCACCAGTAGACGGCGCGCAGGCCTTTGTAGACGAACCCGTTCTCGTAAAAAGAAAAAAATGTCGAGAGCACAACTGATTCGTACTGCGGCTCCATTGTCACGTACGGACGCTCGAAGCGACCGAACACGCCGACGCGCTTGAATTGCTCGCGTTGCAGATCCAGATACTTCTGCGCGTATTTGCGGCACTCGGCGCGCACGGCGAGGGGATTCATCTGCAGCTTCTTGCCGCCGAGTTCCTTATCAACCTTGATTTCGATGGGCAGGCCGTGGCAATCCCAGCCCGGCACATACGGCGCATCGAAGCCTGCCATGGTTTTTGACTTGACGATGAAATCCTTCAGGCACTTGTTGAATGCGGTGCCCAGGTGAATCGGTCCGCTGGTGTAAGGCGGGCCATCGTGCAAAACGTACTGCGGCGCGCCTTTGCGGGCATCGCGAATGCGGCTGTAGATGCCCATCTGCTCCCAGCAAGCCAGCATTTTGGGCTCGTTCTGGGGCAGGTTGGCCTTCATGGGGAAGGCAGTCTTGGGCAAATTGATGGTGGCTTTCAGTTCGAGCGGCAAGCGGTCAGTCTCTCCAATTGTGCGAATCTTTTCATTATAGGGAGAGCGGACGGGGAACGTCCATGCGCGAATGGAGAGTGAGTACTGAATAAAAACAAAAAACAGGTTCCTCACCGGCGCTTCGCGCGTGCTCAGAATGACATCGTTGTTGGGTGAGAACCAAAGGCTGAATGCTAGAAGCTAGAAGTTAACGTCCCGCAGCCACGTGATCGGTCATGCGGCGCTTGTTGTGACGCAGGGCAACGTTCATGAAGACGTTGCCGAGAGAGGTTTCGAAGCAGATCATCAGGGCTTCCACATCCTCGCTCGTCTTGTCGCCTTCCGCGGAAGTCACCAGAACAGGAGGATGAACGCGAAAATGGAATCCTTGGTCGTTGAGTGCGG
>JASIEN010000691.1 GCA_030045935.1 Candidatus Sulfotelmatobacter sp. | reverse complement strand
AGAAGAACTACGGCGAAGCTCAGCGAATAGCAGGCCCCGCGCGCAACCCATCCATGCGGCCACAAGCCTGCCGCCTCTACTTGCGCGCGGAATTTGAGGTACACCTCTTGCATGCTGTGGTTTGTTTCCGGTGCGTCTGATCGACCTGAAAACTATATCTCCGGATACAAGTCGAAGAATGCTTCCAGACTGGTGCGCAACTGCTTTTCAATTTCTTCTTTACTGCCTTCGAGCACATGCATGGTAACGTGGGCCTCGCGCCCGTTACTCAACTTCACCGGCGCCTGCCCGACTTCCACTACGTCTTCGGACGGCAGCAGCCTCATGCCATAAACCAGCGTTAGATTGGCCATAAGGGAATTCTAATTGGTTCCGCTAAGATTTTTTCACCACGGAGGCACGGAGACACAGAGGGTCCTTTTTCCAAACTGGAGCCGCACCCGGCAGCCACCAAAACGAGAGGCTGTTCTCGAGACCTATAAGAAATCTCTTGTGCCTCAGTGTCTCCGTCGTGAAAATGTTCCTCAGCATCACAGTGCATCGTTTAGAATTCTGCTGTGCCTGCAAAACTATTCTTTGTTCTGACCGCATTCCTGGCGGCTGCGCCTCTCTTTTCTCAACAGGCGAACGAAAATGCCTCGAACCAACCACAAGTTAAAGTGAACGTGCTGAACGTCTGCACACCCTCGGCACAAGAGCGGCAAGAAATCTCCGACGCACTGGCGCGCATCCCCAAACAGCCTTTGTTTAGCGCAGATTTCGAGATCTCTCACGGCCGCTCGACTTTGAGTGAGCCGCCTGACTTTCTTCAGCCCGGCAAAAACGCGCAGGTTTCGGATTCGCCCTCGGTTGCCGATTACGTTCGCATCCGGCGTGAGTTTGCGGTGCAGGCCCTGTTCTCGAGCGTGCAATATTCCTTCAGCAACGACAGCCAGAATATGGTTGAAACCCTCGTACTGCATGTCCGCGAACCCAAGGATCTTATTCAGGTCTCGCTGGAAGATAGTGCTTCCGCCATCAGCAGCCCGCAAGCGATGATTTCGGTAAATACACCTGCCAGCCGCATCCGGCTGGAGCGTTTTGGAAAATCTTCGATCGCACTGGCGCGCTGTGTGGCTTCCCAGAATGGACCACCTCCCGACCAGAGCGCTTATGAACCTCTGTTTCGCAGCGCCTCCGAAGTGCTGGCGAACTACCGTGCTCTGCTGGGAGTCAAACGAACGATATCTATAGAGCTGTCGCAGATGCCCTCGGCCACGACCAAAGCAAAATCCTCAAGACCGGCTGCGAAACCGGCGTCAAAACAGAGTGACAACGAACAATGACAGTGTCGCGTTTCTGGTTTCCTCTCTGTTTATGCTTTCTGCGGTCTGCATCGAAATTTCGGCCTCCACAATCTAACGGCTAGCCAAATATGAGTGAGACTCGCAACGTCGTCATTATCGGCTCCGGCTGCGCAGGACATACCGCTGCCCTCTACACGGCTCGCGCCAAGCTGAGCCCGCTTGTCGTCGAAGGCCATGAGCCCGGCGGTCAGCTCTCTCTTACAACTCTGGTAGAGAATTTTCCGGGCTTTCCCGATGGCATCATGGGCCCGCAGCTTATCGAGAACATGCGCAAGCAGGCGGAACGCTTCGGCGCCGAGTATCGGCTGGCGCACCTCAGCAGAGCAGATCTTACCCAGAGCCCGTTTCTTCTTCATCTCGGCCATCACCAGCTGCACGCGCGTGCGCTCATCATCGCCAGTGGTGCCTCGGCGCGCTGGCTGGGCTTACCGAACGAGCAGAAGCTCATCGGTCACGGAGTTTCTTCGTGCGCGACCTGTGATGGATTCTTCTTTTCTGGAAAAGAAATCGTTGTTGTTGGCGGTGGGGATTCTGCCATGGAGGAAGCCATTTTTCTCACCCGCTTTGCCACGAAGGTCACGCTCATCCATCGCCGCGACAGTTTCCGCGCCTCGAAGATCATGCTCGAACGCGCGCAGCGCAATCCCAAAATTCACTTTCTAACGGACACCGTTGTTGAAGACGTTTACGATCCCAGCAAGCAGGAAGTTACAGGATTGAAGCTGCGCAACGTGAAAACGGGCGAGGTCTACGACTTTCCCACCAGCGCGCTATTTCTCGGGATCGGTCATGAGCCGAACGCAAAGATGTTTCATGGCCAGCTCGAGACCGACGCTGAGGGCTACTTGAAGACGCACAATTACGTGCACACGCGCGTCCACGGTGTATATGCCTGTGGAGACGTCCAGGATCGCCGCTATCGACAGGCGATCACCGCCGCGGGAACCGGGTGCATGGCCGCGCTTGAGGCTGAGAGATTTCTGGAGGAACACGGCCCGGTAAAACCAGCCGAGTAAGGACTCGCAAGAATCTCTACCTTCCACTCTGGTTAGGCCAATCGATTCCGCTACTCGTGGTGAACGACCGCGATCGCTTATAAAGCCCGTTACTGAAGTACTCTTCGCAGAAGATTACAAGTCTCTTATGCTTGTCTCGCAACACGGGCCCATGAAAAACCGAACTGCTTTTCCCCGGCTGTTTGTTTTTTCCGTTCTCATCTTCGTTATCGCAGTTATCGTTTCCGGCGCCGCTCAGGATGCCTCTGAGGGCAACCGCAAGGTCGTCAGCAAAGTAATGCCGCAATATCCCGCCGTGCTTCGTTCCATGAACATCCAGGGAATTGTCCGAGCGGACGTTTTGGTCGCACCTGACGGGAAAGTGAAGTCAGTGGAAGTCAAGGGTGGCCATCCATTGCTGGCGCAGTCCGCGGAGACTGCTTTGCGCCAGTGGCGCTGGAGTCCCGCTTCCTATGAAAGCCACGAGACTGTCGAGCTGATATTTAAGCCGTAGCTCCTGCCGAAGCATTCGCGAATCCACGGCTCGCTCCTGTTGTGATACAACGTTCTGTGGCCTTCCCAGCCCAACTCTTCGCTGCTGCTCGCACTCATTCGGGTGAGGCATGTTGAGAGCCTTCTTCGTCCATCTTTCTGAAAATCCCACATTACGAAATTTTGCCGAACGTTCTTCGATTGGCCAGCGAGTCTCCGGCCGGTTTGTTGCCGGAACAGATATCGCCGATGCAGTACGTGCGACCCAATCGGTAAACCGCAGCGGCATGGCGGTCACCATCGACAACCTTGGCGAAAACGTCACCAATCCTGACGAGGCGAGGCAAAGCGCGCAGCTTTACCATCAGATTCTCGACGCCATCGCCGCCAATCATCTCAATGCCAACATCAGCCTCAAGCTCACGCACATGGGTCTTGATGTGGATGAGGCACTGGCTCGCGAGCTGGTCGGTGGACTGGTTGCGCAAGCCGCTTCCATGAACCCTCCGGGGTTTGTTCGGGTCGATATGGAGGGTTCGCCTTATACACAGCGCACGCTGGATTTCGTTCATGAACTGCACCGCACTCCCGGATACGGCAAATCGGTGGGCACGGTGATCCAGGCCTATTTGCGGCGATCGGAAAGTGACGTAGAAAAATTGCTCGCCGAGGGAATACGCATTCGTTTGTGCAAAGGCGCGTATAAGGAACCAGCAACGATTGCCTTCGAATCCAAGGCAGAGGTAGATACTAACTACATCAAACTGATGAAAAGGCTGATGACCAGTGGCATCTATCACGGGCTGGCGACGCACGACGAACACATCATTCGTGAAGCCGAGGCCTTCGCAAAGAGCGAAAAGCTCGCGCCTGAAACGTTCGAGTTCCAGATGCTTTATGGCATCCGCCGCGATTTGCAGCAGGAACTCGTGCGCAAGGGATGGCGGATGCGAGTCTACATTCCTTTCGGAACAGAGTGGTATCCCTACTTTATGCGGCGATTGGGCGAGCGTCCGGCGAACGTGCTGTTCATTGCGAAGAATTTGCTTCGTGCGTAAGGTCGACGAGCAGATTACGCCAGGTTTCTGAAATGATAAATCCAAGATCTTAAACCGTGGAGTTCGTCCGTTCGGTCGCCTTCGCTCTCTCAGGGCAGGCTCCGAACCGCCGCCAAGAGCGCGGAGAACATGCTTT
>JASIEN010000690.1 GCA_030045935.1 Candidatus Sulfotelmatobacter sp. | reverse complement strand
TACGTGCCTGCGTAAAATTGTTTTCGACAACGCGCTGAATGTGATCGGCGTCGTCAATCGCCGCCATCGCCGCGGCCTGGGCTATCGACGACACAGAAAACGTATTCCTCATACGCCCGCAATAGTCCAGCAATTCGGCCGGCCCCATGCCGTAACCGATGCGCAGTCCGGCTAACCCATGCACCTTCGAAAATGTCCGCAGCACAACCACGCTTGCGCCTTGCCGGACATAATCCAGCGACTTCGGGTAGGCCAATCCCCGAGCAGCTGCAAAACGCAAGGCGAACTCGTAATAGGCTTCATCGAGGACGAGCACAACTTCACTTGGAAGCTGTGCCCGGAAGCGCTCGATTTCCGCGGCTTCCAACATCGTGCCCGTAGGATTATTTGGATTGGCCAGGAAAACGATGCGGGTTTTCCCATCGATTGCGGCAAGCATTGCGTCCAGATCGAAAGAGTCGTTGCGCATACGGGCTTCAATCAACTGCGCGCCCGTAACATGCACAGCCATGGAGTAGATGATGAAGGATCGCTCGCTGGTCACCGCGTTCAGGCCGGGAGCCAGCAAGGTCTGACAAAGCAGGCTCAACATCCCGGTCGATCCAGCCGTGACCAGCACCTGCTCCGGCTTCAGGTCGTGATGGCGAGCCAGCTTCTGCCGCAGGGGCGAACAATCGTCGTCGGGATACGAATTTACAGTCCCGATCGCGCTGCGAATGGCGTCGACCGCCGCGGGCGAAGGCCCGAACGGGTTTTCATTCGCATCCAGCCTGATGAGGCTTGAATGCGGCCGAGCAGGCGGCGTTGTGCTGGGCTGGGTCGTGCCCATCAGCCGCGCGGGCTTCGAAACGATATCGTAAAAACGGCTCATCGTGCGGACATCATGCCACGGAATCGAGCGACGCGGCTACCGTTTGTCGAGCCCCGGCCTTTTCCCAAGAGTTTGAGTGTTGAAACGCCCAGCAGAAACTTCGTAGAGGCAGGTGCCTCGTCTCCTGACCGAGTTTCCAGGGGCTGGTAGTCTGAGCGAAGCTCGACTCACCTTAGGCTTTGCGGCATGCCGCTCGCAATCTTTCGACTTCCTGCTGCGTCAGCTTGCGAAACTCGCCCGGCGGAACATCCAGAGTCAGCGGTCCATAGCGCACGCGCTTGATCTTCTCCACATGATGTCCGACTTTCTCAAACATGCGCCGAATCTCGCGGTTCCTGCCCTCAATCAGAATGACCTCATACCATGGATTGGCGCCCTCTTTGATGAGCCGAATTCCTGCCGGAGCCGAGCGCACCCGGCGTCCTTCATCCGTTGCGATCGAAACTCCAGCGCGCAATTTCTCAAGACCTTCGGGCGAAGGAGTTCCCGCCACTTTCACGACGTACGTTTTCGGCACCTGCGATGCCGCCTTCATCAACTTGTTCGCCAGTCCGCCATCATTGGTTAACAACAGCAGCCCCTCGCTTGCATAATCCAGGCGCCCTACCGGGTACACGCGCTGCTTCACGCCATGAATGAGTTGCATCACCGTGGGTCGATTCTCAGGATCGCTAACCGTTGTGACATAGCCCCTGGGCTTGTTCAGCAACAGGTAGACGTGGCGCTGTTCTCCGCTCAACAGCTTTCCGTTGACGCGGATGTGATCTGTGTCAGGATCTGCCTTGGTGCCGAGTTCAGTGACTATTTGGCCGTTGACCTGGACGCGTCCCGCGCTGATCAATTCTTCCGCTTTGCGGCGCGATGCGACTCCGGCAGCAGCGATGATTTTTTGCAGGCGTTCTGGGGCCATCGTTAAGAACTTTCCGGGGCTTTTGTGCCCGCTTGGCACAGCGGCCTTTAGCGCCGCGCTGCCTAGTTAGGATTCCAGGGCTTTAGGACCCCCGCGCCGAAAGTCCTCTGATCGACTCTCGAATCATCCTTTCATGTCGCCCCCCCATTTTGGAGGCAGAATCTTTCCCGCTGGGTCGCGACGAACTTCCTCCTGTGGGCGAAATGAAGCCCCTTTGGACGAGAAGCCCGCATCATCCTATGTCCTTCTGTTCGCCGAATCCACAAGAAGACACTTAGTCAGGCGCAGCAATATCAAGACAGCTTTTCCACTCGAATTCCGTTTTTTGGAAACAAAGGTAGAAATGTTGTTGACTGATGACATTTCTGTTGTATTGTCTTGGCCCCCTTACGTTGTGCTCAAATTAGATCGTACTCGAGATTTACGCTGAGTCGGGGGTCTGAGGTATGTTGCCCAGCATTTATGCAGGATGCCTGGAAGTCTTCGCGGTCGGTCCGGACGGTAATCTCGGGCATATGTGGCAGACCTCGCCCAACAACGGGTGGTCGCCCTGGACCGACTTCGCACCGTCAGTCCAAATCCAAGGTGGCCAGCCTGTAGTGTTTCAGAACGCGGACGGGCGGCTTGAGATTTTCGCCATCGGTCGGGACGGCATCCTCGGACACATGTACCAGACGACCCCCGGCGGCACGTGGTCGGGCTGGAGCGACCTGGGACCGCCGCTCCGATATCCACCTGCCGTGTTTCAGAACGCGGACGGGCGCCTTGAGGTTTTCGCAGTGGGTCCGGACGGCAAACTCGGGCACATGTGGCAAACCTTCCCTAACAACGGGTGGTCGGGCTGGGGGGACCTGGGTCCGGTCATTCAAGGTACACCTTCCGTGTTTCAGAATGCGGACGGGCGGCTTGAGGTGTTTGCCATCGGTCCCGACGGCAACCTCGGGCATATGTGGCAGATGCCCCCCAACAACGGCTGGTCACTGTGGAGCGACCAGGACAACCCTCTTCCGCAACCCGCAGCTTGGTCAGACTGGGAAGATCTGGGTCCAGAAATCGCCGGCCGGCCCGCGGTATTCCAAAATGCGGACGGGCGGCTTGAGGTCTTCGCGGTTGGTCCGGACGGTAACCTCGGCCACATGTACCAGACCTCCCCCAATGGCGGGTGGTCGGGTTGGGGTGACTTGGGCCCGTCAATTCAAGGTCTACCCGTCGTCTTCCAGAACGCGGACGGGCGGCTTGAGATCTTCGCGGTTGGTCCCGACGGCAAGCTCGGGCACATGTACCAGACCTCGCCCAACAACGGCTGGACGACCTGGGGTGACCTGGGCCCGGCAATCACCACGATCAACGCGCCGCCTGCGGTGTTTCAGAACGCCGACGGGCGGCTTGAGGTCTTCGCCATCGGTGCGGATGGCAACCTCGGCCACATGTACCAAACCTCCCCCAACAACGGGTGGTCGGGTTGGGGTGACCTGGGCCCGGCAATTGAAGGCATGCCTGTCGTCTTCCAGAATGCCGGGCCAGCCGGTACGGTGCCCGGTGAATTCGCGGGTTGGACCAACTACATATTCTCCAGCAATTGCCAGCCGCTTTATAACGTCTCGCTGACGGTCGATATTACCCAGGATCTCGTCGGTAGCACCGGCTGGGGATTTCAGTTGAACTGTTACTCCCCGAAGAATGAAAACACTGGTTGGCAGCAGTATTTCACCTTCGACTTTTCCACCGACCAAAAGTCATTTCCTGGCGTAACTTGCTGCGCGAACGGGTGGCCACCGAGCGGTGCTGCGCTGTACTTTATTCCGCAACTGCTCTACAACACAGCGAATGCGACGTTGCCTAGCGGGTACCAGCTTAGGATCTTCCTGCAAAACGATAGCTCCGGAAATGTCACGGGGGCCACGTACATCGTCATCGATGAAACCGGGGCCGTCCAAGGTAACTATACGATATCCCTGGAGGCGAATGGCGTGGCGGCGGACGATCTGGCGCCGATCATCGCGATTCAGTTCGTTCTCGTCGGACCACTCGACCTGAGTCACTCGGTGCTTTCGTCTGGCCAGGGTACGATTACCTATGCGTCGTCGGCGATCCTCACCGCCACGGAGCCAATTCCTGAATGCGCAGAAGCTCCTTTCGGGACTGGCGAGTGGGCAAATAGCGCGTACAGTAACCTGCCATCGACGCCGCGAACCCGCTTTATCCAGTCGTTTGGTCTGAGCGCGGCGCCGGCGACACCGATACCACGCGGACATGGGATGCGGCTCTTGAGGAGAACTTCGCGGCCTAGCTGAGACTAGAGTCAGGTCCAGCAGATCACCTTTCTCGCCTCAATTGTCACCGTGACAGCGAAGAATCGTTTGGGGTGAACTGCCGAGAAGCCGCTACGCGCTGGACTTCAAGTCAGAATTCGCCGGTTCCGTCATCTCGACTATCTGCGTTGGTTCAATCTGCTCTTGTCGATCTTGCGCGGTGTCTGACGCGGGAGTCAGCTCACTCTGAAACGATTGCGCCACGAGCTTTTCGAACTCCTCCATGCTCGGCAGCTCGCTCACATCTTTCAGCCCGAAGCGCATCAGAAACTCTTTCGTCGTCTTGTACAGAATCGGCCGTCCAATGACTTGCTTGCGTCCCGCAGTCGTGATCAACTTGCGATCGAGCAGAGTTGCAATCACTCCGCCCGAATCCACACCGCGAATTTCGCTGATCTCAGGCACGGTAACCGGCTGCTTATAGGCAATCACCGCCAGCGTTTCCAAGGCCGGCAACGACAACCGCACCGGCGGCTTCAAACTCCTGGCGAAATTGCGCACGACTTCGTGCTGCTCGGGTTTGGTCGACATGCGGTAGCCCCCGGCGACCTGCCGAATTTCGATGCCGCGCTCTGGGCTGCCGTATTCGACGACAAGCTCTTCCAGTACAGAGCGCACGCGCGATTTCACTTCCGCATCATCCGACACTCCCGAAGAAAGAACACTTTCCCGCACGAGTTGTGTAATCTGCTCTGCTGTGATCGGCGTCTCTGCCGCGTAGATGATCGCTTCCAGTTGTGCCTTCAGGCTCATAGGAAATCAGTTCTCAGTATCTCGTACTCAGTACCCAGTACTCGATTGCTGGTGCCATTTGTTTGACGAAGAAGAATTTAGAATCAATGACTGACAACTGAGTACCGGGTACTGACAACTCCATTACCTCCAATCATCCCTCACTGCTGCCTCGTTCATGATTTCATCAAAATGCGTATGCTTGCGGACGGCGATCTCTCCAAACAAATGGTCCTGCCGTACCTGAATGGCTTGCAGCCGAACCATTTCGAGCAGCGCCAGAAACATGCACACCAAGGCTTGCCTCGACGGCACGCGCATCAGAAGCTGCTTCAGCCGGATTGGGCGCGACTCCAACGCCAGCCGCCGCCGCAGGTAATCGATCATCTGGCCTACCGTAACGGTTTCTTCATCGACATTGATGACCGGCCGTGTTCGTACCCGCTCCAGAATCTGCTGAAAAGTTTTGACCAGATCGATCACGTCGGCTGCAATCTCAGGCTCGGCGCCCTCGGCGTGGATGAATTCCTTCAATGCCGGGTTCGTCAGCACCGCATCTTCGATCTGCTGTTTCTGTAAAAGCATCTGCGCCGCCGACTTGAATTTTTCGTGCTCAAGGAGGCGGTTCACCAATTCGGTGCGAGGATCTTCCAGTTCCTCCGCCTTCGCCGAAGGATCGCGCGGCAGCAGCATCTTCGACTTGATGTGAATCAGCACCGCCGCCATATAAACAAAATCGGCAGCGACGTTAACATCCAGCTCGCGGATTTTTTCGACGTAGGCAAGATACTGCTCAGTGATGCGCGCGATGGGAATGTCGTAGATGTCGATATCTTGTTTGCGGATCAGGTCGAGAAGCAGGTCGAGCGGGCCTTCGTAGACATTGCTCACCGCAACCGCAAATGGCGAGTCACTTTCTTCTTTGACGTTGTCTGTAGTTCTGCTGTTGCGCCCGGCGTTTGATTTCGCAGGAGGGCGATCCACAACTACAAAT
>JASIEN010000689.1 GCA_030045935.1 Candidatus Sulfotelmatobacter sp. | reverse complement strand
GCGAATCGCAACCGAAACGCAAATGCCGCCCTATCTTTGGGCGGCCTTTCTTTGCATCGCGCCGAAGATGGTTGCCCGAGCGTGTCGAGCGAGGGCCGCATTGCCCAGCACACATAAGCCGCCCGGATTCACTGCGATAGGAATCTTCCTCTTCTTCGGCGCGACGATGGCGTCCCTAGCAGCGATGACTTTGATTTGGCGTGGAACGATACTTGACCGTGCATGGGCACTCAACCCAAAAGCATATCAGCAACTCGCACCTTTAAGGGGTAATGTTGGCATCCTGTTCCCGCTCCTGAGTCTCGCTCTGGCGGCAACGGGAATTGGGTGGTTTCGTCATCGGCTTTGGGGATGGAAACTGGCCGTCGCCATCATCGGTGCTCAGATCGTCGCTGACATGGCCAACGCCATACGAGGCGAGTTGATACGCGGCGGAATTGGCGTCGTCATCGCCGGGGCGTTGTTGTTCTACCTCTTGTCGCCACGAGTCAGAGCCGCATTCATCTGACAAACCCGAGCGCCCTTCCAAACCACCTTTGCCTTCCCCGCCAGCTCGAATACCGTTCCTGGTAATGGAGCCAAGATCAGCCAAAGAAGTGAAAAAAACATCCAGAGAGAACAGGTTAGTGTGGATCTCTTTGCCCGTCATGCGACTTCCATCATGCCGCTTTCGCGCTCACCAGCGCGTCATACTCCAGCTCCGACTGCACCGGCAGCAACACCCACAGCGTGTAGATGCCGAGCGCTGTGCCGACGGGAATGTTGAACAATGCCACAAAACCAAGAACCAGGGCCAGCATTCGCGCCCAAGACTCGCGCTGCATCAGCCCCCAGCCGGCCAGGAAGCCAAATGCCGCTTTGGCCAGCACGAACATCCCGATCACACTCAACAGCGGTCGCAAAAAGCTCGTCGCCGCGTCCGGCGCTCCCAAGGACTGCAAGTGGGCAAACAGAGTGTTGGCCAGAAGGAGGAGAATCAATCCACCCAGCACATTCAGTGCAGAAGCGGCGAGCCAAAGAATCCCCAGCAGTTGAACATGCCCTTGCACGCGCCCGGGCCGCTGCGGCACCTCGGATACCGGTCCAACGATCTGCTTGCCGCAGCGGCCGCAATAAGCCTGCCCGGGTTGAACTGCCGCGCCACATCCATCGCAGAACATAGTGTTCGCTCCTGATCAGTTATACGCTCGCATGGGCAGCACAGTTCCTGAAACATATTTGCGAAAGTTTCCAGCGATCAGGGTATGGCTGCGGGCCAGCCGGTCACGACCGCACGCCCAGCTTGACTTTCGTCCTCAGCGGGTGGATCATTCGCGCTCAGGACGAAAGGAGGCTTCCATGCCACATTACCTTCATCAGGTTGCTTACTCCACCGAAGGCTGGGGCGCAGTTATCGCTCAGCCGCAAAACAGGCTGGAGATTGTACGCTCCGCCATCGAGAAGCTTGGCGGCAGGCTCGTGCACGGATGGTTCGCATTCGGTGACTACGACGTTGTAGCGATCACGGAGATGCCGGATAACGTGAGTGCCGCTGCTTTGGCCATCGCCTTTGCTGGTGGGGGTGCCTGCAAAAGCGTACATACCACGCCTCTGATGTCGCAGGAAGAGGCGCTGCAGGCGATGAAGAGGGCGGGAGAATCTGGTTATCGTCCAGCCACGGCGACCGCTAAAGCTGCATAGCTGAACGCAATTTCAAAAGCGACTCCTCTGGGGTCGCATTTTTTTCGGCCACTAAATGGAGGCCCAAAACCTCTGAAACCTGATTCTCTCGCGGCGCGAAAACGATGAGCAAAACGAAAAGGCCACCCGGCAACAGGGCGGCCTCTTCCTTCAAGGGAGAATAGTTCCAACGGAGGCTTAATTTCCGTCAAAACTCTCTGGACGAAATCTTATGAGCCGAAAAAGCGGGGTGTCAAGCAATTTTCTGGGAAATAAATTACTTATTTTCAATGGTTTACAGAATCGGTCAACAAAAGCTGGAATTATCCCATTTTGAGACGCAAAAGCGGAAAATTGGTCTTAAACCAATCTTTTGAAAGCACTTAAGAAATATTTGACCGCTTGTGGCTACTCCCCGAAGGGGCCGATGGGCCCTCAACCTCGATGACAGTTTCTTGAATGTTAAGCGCGATGAATTCTTGCCTGTTGGCATCGCCAAAAACCGGGCCGGGAAAATAGCGCCGCATCAGCATGCGGAAGCCACCAAAGGCGAATCCCGCCACCAGAGATATCGCGCCAATAATGATGCAGAGCAGAATAATGTTGACAAGAAGATTGGCGAGATTGTTTTTCTTATCGAAGTAGGTGTTCTCGTTCCAGGTGACCCTGGCCTCATAGTTCACGGCGCCAATTAGCGTCTGTGCATCACTCTGCGAAATAGGACCGGCGGCGACCGCGATGATCGGTCCGCTGCGCTTGGCGAAAAACGGGCCAACATTTTCAATTGCGTTTACGCCCGGTTGCGACTGCGCGGTGTGATATGCGGCATCGATGCGGCGCAGGTGCTCGATCGCAACCGCCGGTGTTGGGTATTCAATTAGCATCAACGTCGCCAAGCCACTGGGAGTTGAGTATTCTCCCAACACCACTTCTGGGTTGGAGCTGAAATCGATAATCCCGGCGGGCACGGGAGCACCAATCGACTCCGCGCCCAGCGGCCCCTCGGCGTACTTCTCCGTATTCGTCTGATATCCATGATGTGGCATATAGGCGAGAATCGGAGGCAGGTTTCCAGCATTGCCGGACGGACGTGGCAGCGCGCCAGCAAGTTCGCGCAGCGCAGCGGCCGACATGACTGACGTCTGGCTGAAAACGGCGTCGATGAGAATATGGCCGCGGTAGAACAAAACTCGCTGGCCTGCAGATGCCGCCTGGTCGCCGATTCCTTCCCGCACCATCTCAGGACGCAGATAAAAGGTGTACGCCCCAAAAGCCCCGCTGGCATCGGCAAAGCGCGCCGCGCGGATTTTCAGCGTGCGCCCATCATCGCTTTTGTAGGTAGCATATTCGAAGTCTTTGAAGCCGTACTCACTCAGAAGCGCTGGATCGGTTGGATCGGCGGAAGCAGCATTGTTGCCAGTTTCAGGCGGGCCATCCATTTGCCATCCCGCAAACTGTTTCGGAAGAATGGGCGAAGAATCGGCAGCAGCATTGGCCGCAAAACCCGGAGTGCACAGCAGACAGATTAGTGCTGCAGATGCAAATATGAGATTAAAAAGACGACTGGAAACACAGCTTCGCACAGAAACTCCTTCGTTTATTAGACCACAGCGAAGGGGGAAAAGTTTCCGGGTTGGGGCACCGAATCGAGCCTGAAACCTACTGTCCTTCGCCCTTATCCATTTTGCTGGCGACTTTCACTCCGCTCAGACCGTTCGCATACTGGGCGATGCCGCGATAGAGGGATTCGGCAATGCGTTGCCGGTACTCCGCCGTTTCCAGGCGATGCTCGTCGGTGGGATTGCTGACAAACGAAATCTCCGCGAGGATGGAGGGCATATTCGCGCCGATCAGCACGATGAACGGCGCTTTCTTTACGCCCCGGTCGCGAATGGCCGGACTCTTGGTGGCCAAGCCGCTGTGCAGGGCCTGCTGCACGTCTGTGGCAAATTCCCGCGACTCTTCGATCTTCTCTTTGAGCGCGATCTTCTTGACCAAGTCTTGCAGTTCGAAAATCGACTTTTCGGAGACTGCATTCTCCCGCGCCGCAACCTCCAGAGCTTCGGGCGAAGAGGTAAAGTTCAAATAGTAGGTTTCGACCCCGCGCGCCGCGCTATCACGGCTGGAATTGGCATGGATTGAGACAAACAAGTCGGCGCGTGCCTGATTCGCGATAGCCGTGCGAGTTTCGAGCGGGATGAACGTATCATCCTTTCGCGTATAGACCACTTCCGCGCCCAGGCGCGTTTCCAGCATTTTCCCCAGACGGCGCCCGACGTCAAGCACCAGATCTTTCTCTTCCAGGCCATCGGGACCAATCGTACCGGTGTCGTGGCCCCCATGACCCGGATCGATCACGATCTTGCCGATCTTCAGACCCAACGTGCGAATCAACGAGCGGTCGCCAGTGGCAGTCGGTTTGGCTTCGCGGCTGCTGAAATCGTAAGCGCTTTTCAGTTTGCCGGACGCCGCAGGGCGTGGAGGGTTTTCTTGGTCGTCGGAGTCGTCCGTTTCCGCCGTTGTTTGTGCCGAGACTGAAGTGTCGGCATCGGCTTGCTCTTTATCTTCCTGATGAGGCTTAGCGTTCGACTTCGCTAATCCTTTTACAGCATTGTGATTTCTGTGGGTGGCAGGCGTGGATTCGTCGTCATCGGGATAAACAATTTTCTTTACGACCCCAGTCTGCGCCTTGGTGCCCACAGAATTGCTGTTTGAAATCGCTGCTACTTCTTTTCTGCTTCCTCTCGGCGCCGATTCCTCGCCCTTTCGCACGAGCGCGTGCGGTGAAGAGGCGGCATCAGCTCCTGAGGTTTTCGCGTTCCCTTCGGCCCCGGACGTTGCACTCGGCTCCTCGGCCTTTTCGGAAATTTCCTGCTTCGGATCTTCCGCTTCAACTGTGGCCTCGGCAGGCAGTTTTCCACGCCCATTTTTTCCGTGGACGTCGACGATCAAGCGGTAAGGATTGGGCAGCATGAAAGCGTCGTAAGTCACCAGATTGTCCACTTCGAGTACTACCCGCGTGCAGCCTGGCGAAAATTGCGCCAGACGGACCTTTTTCAAAAACCCGCCACCCACATCGAAAGTCTTTCCGACCAATGTAGAAGCCAACTTCGTGTCGCGCAGGTCGAAGAAAATTCGTGCCGGACTATCAATGCGCTGGGAGGAGAACTTCACATCGCTTTCTATATCGATTGCAACCCGCGTGTAGTCGGGAGTGGACCAGTGCCGGATCGCCGTTACTCTTGGCACTCTTCCACGGGGGAGTTGCGGAGAAACATTTCCAGAGGGAGCGCTTTCGCCGTCATCCTGTGCGGAGGGTTCTACACTTTTGTCGCTGCCTGCTTGTTTCCGCGCAGATTTCTGTGACTCTGCAACTTTTTCCGCCTGGGCAGCTTTGTCGAGCTCAATGATGGCCGCACGCGCGTCATCGGCCAGGTGATTCTGTGGATAACGCCGCAGAAATTCCTGAAAAGTCGAATGCGCATTTACGCGATCGTTGAGATCATCTTTGTAAATCTCGCCGATGGTGAACAGAGCGTCGCAGCGAAACTTGCTGCCCGGATATTCGCGCCGCAAGAACTTATATTGATCGATGGCGCTGTGAAGAATCTTATCGTCGTCGAAATGGCGACCCATTTCGACGAGCGTTTCCGCCACAGCCACCACGCTCGGATCGGCTTTAGTTGAAGTCGGCGCACCCAGATAGACTGATCGATAGGTGTTCAGCACGCGCTGATAGTCGTGGCGGCTCCGCTCGGCAACGGGCCTTCCATTCAGCGCCTCGCGCATGCGCTCGGCAACCGCAAACCGCTCCCGTGCCCAGGCATCAGAATGATGCACCCTCGCCTCGGCCAACGAAACAAAGCCCGGCAGAACAAACAACGTGGCGAACAGGAAAAGCGCCGAAAACTTTCCCAGACCACGCCATGGAGCTTTAACGATCATTCGCCCACGCTTCCCGCTCCTGCTAAGTTGTGGCAATTACCTGGGTGCCAGAGAGATTAAAAAGTCTTTCTAACCAGAGTCTTTCAACTACTCGGTGTTGCTGATGTACAGCACGCCTCGCGAATCCCGTTGAACCGTCACAGGGTCGTGCGATGCACCGGAACTGAAATCGAAACCGCCGTAATACAGATTTGTAATGCGCCGCACATAGTTCTGCGTTTCGGCGTAGTGCGGAACGCCGGAACTGCGGGCGACTGCGCCGGCGCCTGCGTTGTATGCGGCCAGGGTCAAGTTGATATCGCCGTCATAACTCTCCAGAAGCTGTTTCAGGTGGCGAACGCCGGCATCGACGTTTTGCTGTGGGTCAAACGGATTTTTCACCTTCAACTGGTGCGCCGTCGCGGGCATCAACTGCATCAGCCCCATCGCACCCTTGCGCGAAACCGCATTGGGATTGAAGTTCGATTCCACCTTCACGACCGCGCGCACCAGGTTCGGATCGACATTGTGCCGTGCCGCGGCCTCGTCAATAGCGCTGTCGATGTCGGCCGCGCTCGCCGCCGTACGGCGCGCATTGGCGGCGACAATTTTGGCATTCGCCGAGCGGGCGGAGTCTCTTCCGAAATATTGATCGACCTCGGCTGCCGCGGAACGCGCCGCTTTCATGGCGGCCGCATTCGGACCAGGCACCGGCTTCCAGCAATTTTCTTTCGAACTCCAGTACATTAACCCCCGCCGGGCGGGTGCCTCCGCCTTTCGCGGA
>JASIEN010000688.1 GCA_030045935.1 Candidatus Sulfotelmatobacter sp. | reverse complement strand
AGCGTAGGGAGAACACAGGCGGTCGGCGTGGCGCTGCGCGAAGAGTAGTTCGTGGTCGTGCAACCGGGAAAGTAGTAGGGTTCGCCGGTAAGAATCGGGTAGTGAAAGCTGTTCGTGAGCGTGTCGGCCCAACCGGAGCCAATCACGGTAGTCGGCACGGAAACGGTCTGGCCATTCACGATTTCAGTCGTGGAGAACGAACTGGCCTGGTCAGACAAGTTGCCCAAGCGGTCTTGCAGCGAAGGCACGGGAATCAGCCCCGTATCTATGCCTTCGCGCTGGCGCGTGCCCTGATAGTCGAAAAAGAAAAATACTTTACTGCGACGGATGGGACCCCCGAACGTTCCACCGAACTGGTTCTGGATGAATGATCCGCGCGCAGGCGAAAAGTAGTTGCGCGCATCCAGGTCGGTGTTGCGCAGGAACTCGAACAAATCTCCATGAAATTCATTGCTGCCGGACTTTGTAATGATATTGATTTGGCCGCCGCTGAACTCGCCGTATTCGGCGTCGAAGTTGCTGGTGAGAATGCGGAATTCGGCGATGGAATCGAGATTGGGAATGATGGCCGTTCCCATGTTCACGTCTTCTTCTGCATCGCTTCCGTTTACGGTGAAGGCGTTGGCGAATTCGCGCTGGCCGTTGATGGAAATTGTTCCGGGATTCAGGTCGCCGGAGGGAGAAAGCGGGCTGGCGCCGACGTCCTGCACCGTATTCGCGGTTATCGATGTTTCCGGCGCAACCCCTGCCTGCAACGAAAGCAGATCAGTGTAGCTGCGGCCGAGCAGCGGCACGGCAGTAATCTGTCTGCTATCGATGACCTCGCCCATCTGAGCGCTGGTGGTTTCCAGATGCACGGCGGTGTCGCTGACCGTGATCGCATCCCTTCGTTCTCCGACCTGAAGCAAAATGTCGAAGACCAGGTTGCTGCTTGTGTCGAGAATAATTCCCATCCGGCGATATGGTTTGAAGCCGGGATGACTCACCTCCAGAACGTAGCTGCCGACCGCGAGAACCGGGAAATTGTAGGCCCCTTGACCGTCGGTATTTATTGTTTGCCGGTTCCCTGTACCAACGTTGAGCAGCGACACAGAAGCGCCAGTAACAGCCGCGCCGGCAGAATCTTTTACCGATCCGGAAATGCTTCCTCCCACACCCGCCGCCCAGGCAGTCGAGACCAGACAAACAAGAAGGCAGCACCAAACGCAAATCGAACGGCGCAGGTTAGCCAGTGCCAGTTGCAATTGAGTCGCATCTAGCGTTATGTTTGATGCTGCAATTTTGAAACGCTGAATGCTCATGTACATGGAGTTATGACAGGACCGGCTAGTTGCAATTCAGTCGCATTTATGCCAACAACAAGTATCGACAAGGGCATTCAGCACAGTCAAGGGTTGGCGAAAGATTTCGTCGCATTGCAGTTGCGACCAGTTGCGACAATAGCGAATTCCTAGAACTCTGTTATCCATCAGGACTCGAAGAGGCTTCCCATGCCATTACCCCAAACCGAAATGCCGGGCCGATTGCAGGCCCACTTTGCCGAACGCGGAATCCGCATCACCCAACAGCGCCGCGCCATTCTACAAGTCATGGAGACCGCCTCCAAACACCTCGACGCCTCCCAGCTTCTGCGTAAAGCCAAGAAAATCGACGCCAGCGTCGATCGCAGCACGGTCTATAGAACTCTGCGCTTACTTAAGCGCCAGGGACTGATCGACGAACTCGACCTGATGCACCTTAACGGCGAAAAGCATTATTACGAGCGCAAGCTGAACCGCGATCACATTCACATGGCCTGCCTGCGTTGCGGGAAGATCATGGAGTTTGTCAGCGATGTGTTTGAGACCCTCAAAGGTGAGGTGGAAAAGGACTGCCGTTTCCACATCGTGGTTTCGCGGCTGGAAATCGGCGGGTACTGCGCCTCCTGCTCGAAATAGAGTGCGATCGAAGCAAGGCCGATAGAGTCTAACGAGCAGGCTCTTCGCAAGACTGAACCACCGAGGACACAGCGTCGCAGGGTAAAGCCACAAGGCTCATGGAACAGTCGTCACATCCAACCCGCATCGCGATCGTTGGAACCGGCAACGTTGGATCGACCTATGCTTATGCCCTTCTGCTGAACCGGCTTTCCTCGGAAATTGTTCTGATCGACGCCAACCACGCCAAAGCCGAAGGCGAAGCAATGGACTTGAACCACGCCATGCCGTTCACCCATCCCACGCGAATCTGGGCGGGTGATTTTCCACATTGCGCCGGCGCAGCCCTCACGGTGCTTGCCGCAGGTGCCAACCAAAGACCGGGAGAGACGCGCCTCGATCTGGTCAAGCGCAATTACGAAATCTGGCAGGCGCTCATTCCGCAGATTGTGAAGCACAATCCTGACGGCATTCTTCTGATCGCAACCAATCCGGTTGATGTGCTGACCTATGCCGCCCTGAAAATCTCCGGCCTTGCTTCTCAGCGCGTAATCGGATCAGGCACGGTGCTCGATACCGCCCGTTTTCGTTATCTGCTGAGCCAGCACTTTCGCGTGGATGCGCGCAGCGTGCACGCCTTCATCATCGGCGAGCACGGAGACAGCGAAGTCCCACTGTGGTCGCTGGCAAACATTGCGGGAATGAAGCTGGAAGATTTCTGCCGCGCCCAGGGAATGGAACTTGGTGCGGCCACGCGGAAGAAAATCTACGAGCAAACCCGCGACGCCGCCTACAGCATCATCGAGCGCAAAGGTGCGACTTACTACGCGGTCGCGGCGGGACTTATCGCGATTACAGCGGCGATTCTGCGCGATCAAAACACGGTATTTTCTGTTTCTACCCTTATTCAGGATTATTACGGCATCAACGACGTCTGCCTGAGCCTGCCGACTGTCCTGAACCGAAAAGGAGTGGATCGATTGCTCCGGCCTGAATTGAATGAAGAAGAAGGGGCCGGCCTGCGCCACTCGGCGGAAATACTGCGCAAAACGATTGAGCAGCTGGGACTTATGAGAGCTTCCAACCAATAAAAAAGCGCCCTAGACTTATCCAGTCCAGGACGCCTCGGCAGCCCTCCCCCAGAACTGCCAAACCACTTCTGGATACTAAAAAATGCCCTATTTTGTGTAAACGTCACTTTGGTAATGGAGTTCTGCGGGCTTTCATGAAATCGATCTAATGAGAGGGAACGCCGGCATAGCTATGGCTGCTTGTGCCAGGTCTTGCCGTCATCGAAGGTGATCCAGGTTTCACGATTTGAGGTGGAAACTGTGCCGCTTTGGGTGTCGGGAAACTGGATGCTGGTCACGTCGCCGGTTAGGGCGGTGTCGCCATCGCTAGGGAGCACGCGTACCCAGCTATTGCCGGCATCTACCGTGTGGAAGAGTATGGCGCCAGACCCTCCTGCCCACACCTCGTTGGCATCGGAAGAAACCGAAACGGCCCGGAAAACTATGGGCTGGGGCGCCGGGGAGGTTGCGGCCTGGGATATGGGCTTGGCCGCTACCCGGGCGGCCTCAGAATTGACCGCGACCCCTGAAGTCGTCTGCGACGCGGCCGAAACCTCGACAGTCGTCGTATTTTTCGCGGGACGTAATTCAGCGCCTTTTTCGCTGAAAACATTCACATCCTGCCACGAACTGCCGCCGTCGACTGAGCGTTGCAAGGTACCGCTTTCGCTAATCACCCAGCGCACTAGTGAATGGCCTTTCATGAGGCTGGGATCGGCACGCAAATCGGGACGTAGCACTAATCCCGAAGACAGTGCCTCCGGAGGCGCCGCTTTGGCCTTGTCCACGATCTCCATCTGGCTGGCATTAGAGTCATTGGTGCCGGCACTGGATAAACTTGAGGCTCCCGTTTGCGGCGCGGGGGATTTCTTATTTACCGTCATCGCCGGAAGGGGAGAGGGCAATGGCGCGGCTTTAGGCTGGGCCCGGCTCGAATCTGCGGTCGCTTCTCGCGCCTCTTGCGCTTGCGTTACCTGCTTGTTGCTCACCTCTGCTTGCGCCGCAGAAGTTTTTGATTCACTGGATCCGGCCGGTGCATACTGCTGGCCCACAACGGGAGCGGCCGCTGGTACGTTGAGGGCAGTAAGCACGGTCTGCTCGTGATGCCATTTGAATTCGAAAACTCCTGCCGAAATAATGACCAGGACTGCGGCCGCAGCACTCCAGCGCAGAACTGGTAACGCCAGCCAACTCATCCGTCTCCCGCGCTGGGGAGCTCGCAACATATCTTCTGCCCCAGGGAGAGCGAGAGCAACCACGTCGCGGCATTCCGCGCAATCCGCAATGTGCTGCCTGACAGAAAGCCGCTCCCGATCCGTTAACGCCTGCTCGATAAAGGCCGTCAACACATCAGCATCTGGATGGGTCACGGCCATCGCAGGCATCTGCTCCCGCAAGCGGGCCTTCACGATTTTGGGGAGATCCTGCATATTTTCGAGCTTCCGCTGCTAGCTCTTACCTCTGGGCGCCAGTTTCTGTGCAATGGGTAACACGCCCTCTTTCCCTGAGAACGCAGCACTTTGCGCTTCTTGCGCCAGAGTGCGGCGAATATCAATCTGCAGGTCGCGGACATCGACTTCCAGAGCTTCTTCCGCCTGCCGGCGCGCCATACCCCTTTGCACCATCGCGGCGAGAATCTTCTTCCGTAACCCCTTGGTCAGCTTGTCGAGCTTGCGGCTGATGGTGGATTCGTGCACGCCCAGCATTCTGGCGATTTCGGCCAGGGTTCGCTCGTCCAGATAATACGCCGCTAGCACCAAACGGTCTTCAGCCGAAAGTGCGTCCAGCACGGCATCGGTTGCCGATTCCAGCCGCGGGTCAGCGGCTGATAGGGGCTCCGGCTCGGGCGCGGCGAACTGGGTACCGTCCTCGTTCTCTTCGTCAAGGCTGACCGTCCGTTTGGTGCGCCGGTAGCGATTCACGAATTCCTGGGCCAACACGGTTCGCAGCCAGCCTTCCAGCGACCCCCGGCCGGTAAATGAAGCCAGTTTGGAAACGCGTTCACCATTGCGAATGGTCGTGCCGTACAGCTCGGCATAAAGGCAGTCCGCAAGATCGCGCGCGGCCGAATCTTCTCTTGCGATTCGCAATGCCGATTGGTACAGCTTCTCCCGGTAACGAATCAAGAATATTTCCCATGCCGAGTTCTCACCGGCAGCGCAGGCCCGCGCCAGGGCAAGTTCTTCCACTCGCAAAGTCAGCAGGAAGGTGCGTACTTCTCTGTGCGAGTTTCCCGCGGAAGAATACTTGGCCGCAACCTCGCACAGAATCGCAGAAAACGACTCGCGCGTGACGCCGATCTTTTCGCCTCCGCTCCTCGCGTGCAGCTCAGGCAACAGTTCGTCAACTGCCGACTGAATATCAGCGGAGATGCTTTTATTTGCGCCCATGAAGAAGGAGATTACCGAAGTAAGCGCTATCTCTACTGATGCTACCAATTCATTAGACGCGTGCAACCTGAATTTTGGCCGCAAGCCGCGCTTTTTATTTCGTTCTTCCGGCGTTGATGGGCGGTGCAGTCCGAAGGTCTGTGCAATGCGGCCAACTGGGACGGACGTGCACCGCCCCTGAGGCAGGAATTGAACGCTATGCGCCCGAAGGCGGCCGTTGTGTGTTTCGCTGTCCTTATACTGACACGGTGGGCCGTCACGAAACCATCGAGGTCGAGCCGGGAGTTTACCGCCACACGGAAGTGAATGGCGACGAGTTCAAGGCCTTCACCCTTACGCCTTTGCTGCCAAAAACCGGCTTCGACGGGCGTGTGGCCAAGATGGCGGAATAGGGCCTGCGCTCTCTGCCAGGGAGCATATTATCGTAGGAGGCTGAGCAAAAACATAGGGGCCGAGCCCACGCTCGGCCCCTTCTCGTAACAGAATCTATCGACTTCCTTGCATAGTCTTACGGTTTCTTCGGCGTCAGATCGCAGGCGTGTCTTACCTCGTCAACATTGAGGCCCGCAGGCGAGAATTCGGCTATGGAGTACCCGCTCCGCGTTCTTACTTCGATATTGAATACTTGTGCTCCCAGCGCACCGCGCACTGTGCCCTTATCCATCTGGAGGAATCGTCCCCGCACCCAGTTCCAGCCCTTGTGGTCATGGTATCCGTCGATGCGCACCAGCACTTCCATCTTGGGCTGTCCCCAGAACCCCGGATAATCCGGCCGTCCCAGCCTTCCACCAAGATTGAAATCGGCGCGCTCGTACTTGTCATTACTGCAGAAGATATCAACCCGCGGCTTGAAGTCGGGATCTTCCTTAAGGTAATTGTTGGCCACCAGTTCAAATCGAACTCGCTTGGCGCCCGTCATCTTGTCTTCCGAGCGGAATTCCATCCAGTTGCCGCCGGCGCTGACGCCATCTTGCTCGCCCTGGTAAGGGCTCATTGCGCCCTGCTGGGCAAAGGCTGAAACTGCCGCAGTGAGCGCAAAGAGAGTGCCGAATGCGGCCCAGACCATTACAAGATAAGAAACTCTGAATTGAAGTCCCCGCAATACGCTCAAGGTCTTCCTCCATGCACGATTTATACTTGTACCAACCCGGTCGCAGACCAAAAGTTGTACCGTGACATTTCTTTACATACTACTTAGGGATTCTGAATTCTTAGATCGATGTAAACCTGGGAGCGGTCATCAAACTGACTCAATGAGCGCGTATCGCTTCTGTGGCCATTGTGCTGCGCAAACACCTCGTAGTCCACGTTGGAGAGGCCGGGAAAGCGATATACCCCATCCTGTCCAACAATGAAAGTTTTCACCGCGTGAGTGCGCGTGTCGGTCAGATAGACAACTGCGTCGACGACTGGATTGTCATGCTGGTCAAGCACCTTGCCATAGAGCAGCCGTCCCTGCTGTTTGTCTTTCTTGTCAGCAGTGGCATGGGCCACAAGCGGCATCGCGAGAAGAAGGGCTGCAGCAGCAACGAATACGTGCTTGCGGCTTGATCTGGGAACCATGAAAAGCACTCTCCGCTCTGCGGAACTGAAGTCTATTGCATCAGGTGCAGGCCAATGTCGACACGCTCATCGTAATCTATATGGACATTGACCTCCTCTGCCAGATGTACCGGGCGACCATCGGCGGTTTTTACTCCCTTCAGATTGGCGCTTACCACATAATCTGCCTGCCCCGCGGCTACGCGCTGCGCAAATTCCCCGGCATGGTCGGAGTACAGCTCCCAATCCGGCTTTTTCTTGGGCAACTGCCGGATCGTCACTTTGACCCCGTACACCGGACGATTGTCCGGCCCCCACACGGTCCCAAAAATAAGTGCGTAGGGATCGGTCGGTTTCAGCTTTTTGGAGGCGGGAACCGCATTGGCTTTTAATGGGAGCAGACCTGGCGCGGGGACAAGAAAAGCCAGCAGCAGAAAAAGTAAGGGACGGACAAGGCGAAAATCGCCGGTAATCTTAGGCGTCCTCACCATCTTCGCTTTCCTGCTCTTCATCCTCGTCGACGTAGCCTTCCTCAATTGCCTTCAGTTCCAGAGGATTCGTAGTTACCACTTCAAATTCCATGCCGCATTCCGGGCATGAAACCACTTCACCCTCGTCGACTTCTTCGTCGTCCACATCCAAATCAGTTTCGCATTCCGGACAAAGAACCATAACTCCTGATTTCCTCCGCTAACGTTTGAAGACGTTTCGTCAGTACCCGTATCTTAGATACCGCTGTTAATATTTAGATTCTCTTCACGAAAAAGGTCAAGGGGTGAATGCTGTAGGGTATCAGTTCCGAAGGTCAGATTGGGCCGAATCCATGGGCCACCGGGAGATCGCCTGTCATGAGTAAACTACGGCTTAGTGCATGTGTGGCACTTATGGCTGGTTTGGCGTTTGGTCAGGATAATCTCCAGCCTGCAGCCCCTGACGCCCGCATTGCCGCCGCTCTCCAGCAAGTTTCTGCTGCTCAGATCCGCGGCGACATTGAGAAATTGGTAAGCTTTGGAACACGCGCGACACTCTCGGCGCAGGACGCTGAAGCCATCGCCTCCGGCCGCGGCATCGGCGCCGCCCGCGAGTGGATTAAGTCTGAGTTTGATCGTTACTCCAGGGGCTGCGGCGGCTGCCTCGAAGTCAAAACCGACACGTTCACTGAGCAACCCGGCGATCGCATTCCTCAGCCCACAGAAATCACCAATGTTTATGCGGTTCTAAAGGGTACTGATCCCGAGAGCGCGAAACGCATCGTGCTGGTCACTGGCCATTATGATTCCCGCAACAGCGGTGCTCTCGATGGTAAAGCTGACGCCCCCGGCGCCAACGACGACGGCAGCGGCTCCGCCGTGAGCCTGGAGTGCGCTCGTGTTTTGAGCAAACTGAAATTCCCCGCAACCATTATTTTCCTGACCGTTGCGGGAGAAGAGCAGGGCCTGAACGGCAGTACCCATTTCGCCAAAATGGCGAAAGAGCAAGGATGGCAAGTCGAAGCGGTACTCAACAATGACATCGTCGGCGGCGACAAAAGCCCTGAGCAGGACCACTCGGTGGTGCGCGTCTTTTCCGAAGGCCTGCCGTCGGCGGCTAGTGAACAGGAAGTCCGCCGCATCCGCGCGTTGGGCGGCGAAAACGATTCTTCCTCGCGCGAGCTAGCGCGCTATATCGGTGACGTCGGCAAGTCTTACGATGCGGGCATTCGGCCGGTAATGATCTTTCGTCTGGACCGATATTTGCGAGGCGGCGATCACTCTGCATTCAATCAGCAGGGCTTTGCCGCCGTGCGCTTCACCGAGTTCCGCGAAGACTACCATCATCAGCATCAGAATATCCGCACGGAAAACGGCATCGAGTACGGCGACCTGCCGAAGTTCGTGGATTTCGATTACGTCGCCGCTGTGACGCGGCTGAACGCGGCTACGCTTGCAGCGCTGGCCTCGGCCCCCGCGCCTCCCGCGAATGTTCGTTTGCTCACCAAGGAACTGGAAAACGATTCCACCCTCACCTGGCAAGAGCCGCCCGGAGGCCGCGCAACCGGATATGAAATTCTGTGGAGAACCACTTCCAGCCCCGACTGGGAACACGTCGAAAAAGTTGGCAATGTTCTGAAAGCAACACTGCACCTTTCCAAGGACAACGTGATCTTTGCCGTGAGGGCGGTCGATGCCGAAGGGCACCAAAGCCTGCCCGTGACGCCTATGCCGGAACCATGATTTGCGGCCGGAAAGAAGGCATCCTGTCAGATTTGATTTGACGCTCTGCCAACAACTGTGAAACTTTCCGCCCATTAATTACATCTTTCCTAAGGCCTGATCGCCTGCGATGCAACTTTGTAAGCCATGTTCAAGGGACGCGATGGCTTTGTCCTTCCGCTTCATAGCGTGAGGGAGGATGGCGGCGCTACAATTAGTTGATCTGCCGTAAGGAGTCTGGCTTGCGCGGACGTGAAATGACGTTGAGCTTTCCGCCGTTTACGCCGGCGGTGATCTGGCTGCTGGGGATCAATACTGCAATTTATCTGCTGCTCGCGGCTTTCGGCTCCCGCGAAGTGGTGGAATGGGTCTACGCTTATCTTGGCCTTGTTCCCAACACCGTCGTCTTTCACTTTGCTATCTGGCAGATCATCACCTACAGCTTTATTCATCTCAACTTCTGGCATTGGTTCGGCAACATGCTCGGCATCTGGATGTTCGGGGCGAGTTTTGAAAGCTCCTGGGGAAGTCGCCGTTTTCTGGAACTGTTTTTCTCTGGAGTGGTCGGAGCGGCGCTCACCACT
>JASIEN010000687.1 GCA_030045935.1 Candidatus Sulfotelmatobacter sp. | reverse complement strand
CGAAAAACTGAATGTCGACCGCACCATCCAGTCGCGCGTGAAGCGGCAGATGGAGAAGGCGCAAAAAGAGTATTACCTCAACGAAAAGATCAAAGCGATTCAGAAAGAACTGGGCCGCGGCGAAAAAAGCGAATTCGACGAGCTGAAGAAAAAAGTCGAAGCGGCTGGAATGCCGAAAGATGTGAAAGACAAGGCATTGCAAGAGCTGAAGAAGCTAGAAGCGATGCCTCCCATGTCGGCCGAGTCGACGGTCTCGCGAAATTATCTCGACTGGCTGCTGGCCGTGCCCTGGAAGAAGCGGTCGAAGGAAATTCGCAATATCTCGCGCGCCGAGAAGGTTCTAAACGAAGATCATTATGGGCTCGAGAAGATCAAAGAGCGGATTCTCGAATTTCTCGCGGTGCGGCAGTTGGTAAAGAATCCTAAGGGTTCGATTCTTTGTTTTGTCGGCCCTCCGGGCGTGGGCAAAACTTCTTTGGGGATGTCGATCGCCAAGGCTACCGGCCGCAAGTTTGTACGCATGTCGCTGGGCGGCGTGCGGGATGAAGCCGAAATTCGCGGCCATCGCCGCACTTACATCGGCGCGCTACCCGGCCAGATCATTCAAATGATGAAGAAGGCGGGCACAAAGAACCCGGTCTTTATGCTCGACGAGGTCGACAAGATGTCGATGGATTTCCGCGGCGATCCCTCAGCCGCGCTGCTCGAAGTGCTTGACCCCGAGCAGAATTACATGTTCATCGATCATTACCTCGATGTGGAGTATGACCTGTCGCAGGTCTTCTTTATCGCGACCGCCAACGTGATGCATACGATTCCTCCCGCGTTGCAGGACCGCATGGAAGTGCTGCGGCTGCATGGTTACACCGAGCAAGAAAAGGTCGAGATCGCCAAGCAGTTCCTGGTCAAGAAGCAAATGGCGCAGGCAGGATTGTCGGAAAAGAACGTCAAGTTCAGCGAAGAAGCGATCACGACTCTAATTCGTTCCTATACTCGTGAAGCGGGCGTGCGCAATCTGGAGCGCGAAATCGGCAATGTGTGCCGTAAAGTTGCGCGCAAGGTAGTGAAGGAAGGCGATGGCTACAGCATCAGCATTACGGCTGAGAACGCGAACGATTTCCTCGGCGTTATCAAGTTCCGCGACACGCTGGCTCACGAAAAGAGTGAAGTGGGGCTCGTCACCGGCCTAGCCTGGACCGAAGTTGGCGGTTCGATTCTGAGTACGGAAGTTTCCGTGGTTGAAGGTAAAGGCGCAAAGCCCATCCTGACCGGCAAACTCGGCGATGTGATGCAGGAGTCTGCACAGGCTGCTGTCACTTACGTGCGCTCGCGCTGGCAGCATTTGGGACTGCCGCGTGATTTTTATCGCGGCATCGACATTCATGTGCACGTGCCCGAGGGCGCAATTCCGAAAGATGGGCCATCCGCCGGCATCACCATTGCGACCGCAATTGCCAGCGCGCTGAGCAAGATTCCGGTGCGGCGCGATATCGCCATGACCGGCGAAATCACTTTGCGCGGCAAAGTTCTTCCCATCGGCGGACTGAAAGAAAAACTGCTGGCCGCGCATCGGGCCGGCCTGTTTGAGGTGATTCTGCCTCGCGATAATGAGAAAGATCTGGCCGAGGTCCCCGAAAATCTGCGCACTGCCATGAAGATGCACTTCGTCGACACGATGGACCAAGTGTTGCAGATTGCGTTGGAAAGTCCCCTGCCGACGATGCCGGACGAGTTAGCAGCGCAGCCACTCGCGTCGATGCCGCCTACAACCGCCGAAGCGCCAACGGCGCATCAGTAGGTTTATAACTACTCGCGCAGGCGCAGTTCAGGTCGTCTCTGCGACCCTGGCGGCGGTTCTTAGCGGACTCCGCGCTTTTAGGATTTTGATTCACTTTGAGCTAACGCCGGCTCGCCCCTGTGCTGGCGCATTCCCTGCTGCTCACCACGCCCTGAACCGCTCCATCATCCCGTATCCGCTGCGGCTCTGTTTCAGCGATGACTGAATCGCCGCGTCCAGTCTCTGTTCGTCGTCGTCATAGAGCTTCAGGAATTTGAAGGGCTGCATGCCCCAGGAAATGGGGCTGAGCATCTCTGCCGTTCCCAGCACGGAGCCTCGGGCTGTAAGGAACATGAGCTTGACGCGCAAGCCGCGATCGAGGGGAGCAGGCAGGGAAAGTAGTCCGCCCGTCAGGGAAATGACCTGCAACTTGCCGCGTTTGAAGCGGCCATCCAGGCAGCGCAAGACGGCAGGGGTGGTCTCAGAAAAAAAGGCCCGCGGTGGGCGGCGGGCAGGCTGCTGCACTGGGGAGGGAAACGTCATGCCGGTTGCGGCAAGTATGGGCGCTGGTCGCGGTAATTGTGAGGTTACGGAAGGAGCATTGCCGGACCCCGCGACAGGGCAAGGGACTGCTGGATTGTCGTTCGCAAGGAATCGAATAAGTGCGAGGATTCGCCCGAGAAAATCCCGCCCAGAACCGGGGGTGGGGACAGCTTCGTTCGCCGTGACTGGGCACTTCTACAGGCCTACGATTCACCGGAGTTCGATTTACCGGACTTCGGCCAGTTGCTTGGCGTTCTGCACGGCGTTTATAAAGGCAATCGCGTCGGGGTTCGAGGTGTGTGCCTGGCCTTTCAGGATGTCCGAAAACGACACGTCATTGTGGTACCAATCGCGTGTAGAGTCATGGTCCCGGTTGAGTTCTTGCCCTGAGCGACCCCGAGCGTAGAGAGGGTGACCGAACGGGCGAAATTGGGGGTTTTGAAGACTTTCCGGCTTCAAAAGGCACGACCCGAGGCCGGTTTGACTTGTTCGGATCTGGCACCTAACATCAACGCTCGTGTCTGAGACGCCGCAATTCTTCGACGAAGCCGCCGTCCGCGCTCGCCTGCGCATGCCCGGCCTGATTGAGGCGATGCAAAAAGCATTGATCGAATTCTCCGCGAAGCGAGTCGAGCAGCCAGTCCGCACCGTGCTGCCATTCGGCGAAAAGGGATCATTTTTCGGAGTGATGCCCTGCTACGTGTCTTCCCTGCCGGCGCTGGGCGCGAAGTTGGTGACGCTGGTGCCCGGAAATACGGCACGCAAGCTGGACACGCATCAGGGCATAATTGTGATGCTCGACCCCGTGACTGGCATCGTCAAAGCAGT
>JASIEN010000686.1 GCA_030045935.1 Candidatus Sulfotelmatobacter sp. | reverse complement strand
CCGCATCAATTCGCACTTGGTCTGGCTGGGCACGCATGCCCTGGACATCGGCGCCATGAGCGTGCTGCTCTACTGCTTCCGAGAGCGCGAAGAGGTGCTGAAGATCTTCGAAATGATCAGCGGCCAGCGCATGATGACTTCATATTTCCGCATCGGAGGACTGGCGCTGGAGCCCCCGCTGGGGTTTTTCCAGCGTGTGCGTGATTTCACTTCGCGATTTTTCGATCGAGTTGATGAGTACGAGAATTTGCTCACGGCAAATCCGATCTGGACGTCACGCACTAAGGCCGTTGCAAGGCTTACCCCTGAGGATGCAATCGCACTTGGAGCAAGCGGTCCCACGCTGCGGGGCAGCGGCGTCGATTTCGACCTTCGCCGCGATATGCCTTACTCCGGCTATGAGAATTTCAAATTCAACGTTCCTGTGATGCAGGAAGGCGACGTGTTCGCGCGCTACCTGTGCCGCGTCCGCGAGCTGCGTGAGTCGAACAAGATCGTTCAGCAGGCGCTCGACGGCATGCCCGAGGGAGCGATCAAAGCCATTGCCCCGGGCATCGTACTGCCGGACCGCGAAAAGATGAAAACCCAGATGGAGGCGCTCATCTATCACTTCAAAATCATTACGGAGGGCTTTGCGGTGCCCGCCGGCGAAGTGTATCAGGCGGTCGAATCCCCGCGTGGCGAAATGGGCTATTACGTGGTCAGTGACGGCGCAGCCAAACCATATCGGGTCCACATGCGCGCGGCATGCCTGGCGAATTTACAAACTTTGCCCAAGATGTGCGAAGGCAGACTGATTGCGGATGTAGTCGCGGCGATTGGAAGCATTGATATTGTCTTAGGGGAAATTGATCGATGATCCCTGTTGCCCTCTGTGTGCTCTGTGTTTCAAAAGCTAAAACGCGGAGGACACAGAGATCCACAGAGGGCCCCAAGAATGAGATTCTCTGACCAATTCGAAGCGCGGTTCGCCGAGATGGTGCCGCATTATCCGACGAAGCGTTCTGCGCTCGTGCCAACACTGTTGTATGCGCAGGATGAAATTGGCTTTCTGTCGGATGAAGTCATCGCTGAACTGGCGCAGCGGCTGGAGCTGACCGAACTCGAAGTGCGCAATGTGATCAGCTACTACTCCATGCTGACCACCAGGCCGCGCGGCAAATACAACGTGCAGGTGTGCACGAACATCAGTTGCCTGGTACGCGGCGGAGAAGAAATCCTGCTTCACTGTCAGAAGAAGCTGGGCATCAGGAACAAGGGAACGACGCCTGATGGCATGTTTTCTCTCGAAGAGGTCGAGTGTATCGGCGCGTGTAGCTGGGCTCCCGCCGCGCAGGTGAATTATGACTATCACGAGAACCTGACCGCGGAGAAGATGGACAAGGTGTTGCAGGAATACAGACAGAAGTCAGCGCAGTGAGATTGAGCAATTGTGTAATTTGGTAATTGAGTAACTGGTCGGCCGCAAGCGACCGCGCCCGATTTTCAACTACTCAATACAAAATTTCCCAATTCCTCAATGGCTTACTTGGTTTCCCATCCCGATGAAGTCAAGATCGTCTCGCGCCGATTCGGCCAGGGTGCGGCGAATCTTGATCGCTACCTCGAGCTCGACGGCTACAAGGCCGTGCAGAAGGCGCTTGCGATGGAGCCGGACGCGATTGTCAACGAAGTCAAGAACTCTGGCCTTCGCGGCCGGGGCGGCGCGGGTTTTTCGGCCGGGATGAAATGGTCCTTCGTACCCAAGCAATCAGCCAAACCGAAATACGTTCTCTGCAACGGAGACGAGAGCGAACCCGGCACGTGTAAAGACCGTCTCATCTTCGAACACGATCCACACTCGGTGATTGAAGGCGTGACGATCGCCGCCCTCGCCGTCGGAGCGCAGACCGGCTTTATCTACATTCGCGGCGAGTACCGTTATCTGTCGCTCATCATGCAGAAAGCGTTGCGCGATGCGTACACGCGCGGTTTTCTGGGCAAGAACATCTTCGGCAGTGGACGCAACCTCGATATCTATTGGCATGGCGGCGCGGGAGCCTACGAAGTCGGGGAGGAATCTGCGCTCATGGAATCGCTCGAGGGCAAACGGGGCATTCCGCGGATTCGGCCGCCATTCCCTGCTGTAGTCGGCCTTTGGGGCGGTCCCACGGTTATCAATAACGCCGAAACGCTCGCCAGCGTGCCTCACATTATTCTCGGCGGAGCGGAGTGGTATGCCCATCTTGGCCCGCCGAAAAATGGCGGCACACAGCTTTTCTGCCTGAGCGGCAATCTGCAGAAGCCAGGCGTTTACGAACTGCCCATGGGTTACAACTTGAAAAAGATGATTTACGACGTGGGCGGCGGCATTCCAGACGGACGCAATCTAAAAGCTGTAGTTCCCGGCGGGTCGTCCACTCCATGTCTCACGGCTGACGAAATCGATGTCAGCATGGATTTCGACTCTCTTGCTAAGGCCGGATCGATGCTAGGCTCAGGCGGCGTGGTTGTGATCGATGATGCCCAATGCATCGTGAAATTCGCTCTACGCACGATGAAGTTCTATAAGCACGAGAGTTGTGGGTGGTGCATCCCGTGCCGCGAAGGAACGGACTGGCTGGAAAAAACACTGACTCGCTTTCATGGCGGCGGAGGGTTGAAGAAAGACATCGACAATATGCAGTACCTGTCGGAAAACATGCTGGGACGGACGTTCTGTCCCCTGGGCGATGCGGCGGCTATGCCAACCATCGCATTCGTGAAGAAATTCAGAAAGGAATTTGAAGACCACCTGGAAGGCAGGCCATGCCCGTACGAGAAAGAGGGTGCGGTTGAGCAGCTGCCGGTCTTCGCCCATTAATTTCAATGCCCGATGTGACCCTCACAGTTGACGGCAGGAAAGTCACGGCTCCGGCTGGGACCCTGCTCATCGAAGCCTGCAAGGCGGT
>JASIEN010000685.1 GCA_030045935.1 Candidatus Sulfotelmatobacter sp. | reverse complement strand
GTTTCCCAGGGCGAGAACAACTTTGCCAACAAATATCGACTGGCCCCTCGCCAGTCGTATTTCCCTGCAGCCAGCGGGAGCGGGGACCACAGAGATGGCTTCATCCTGAATACATCGAAACGCTGCTGGGTAGGAGCTGGCCGCTTCGCGTAACTGTGACGAAATGTACTGCCCGTAAATTGTTCGCGGCAGGAAGTGGTCAGGCTTGACCGAGGAACTGTAGTGAGATTGCGCCCATTTCACGAGATGGTCTGGAACGTCTGCGTAGGCGCTCATATTCTTCGCCCGGACGTTCAACAGGTGTCCTTCAAATTGCGTGCTGTAGGCCACACCACGGCCCGGGACAGATCCGCGTTCGATCAGCAGGACAGGGATGTTGCCGGCTGCTCGGCGCAACAATTCCACCGCCAGCATCGATCCGCTGAAGCCTCCACCGATGATGGCAATCGTCGGCAGGCAGGTAGCGGAGTTACCATTGGCCATTTCACGATTTGGAATCACATGAAACCCCATCATAATACTAGTGTTGCAATGTTGTTCCCAAAGGACAGCATCAATGAAATCAATTGCTTACCGTTCCAAGCCGAGGCGTTGCGCCGCAGCCAGTGCTAATAAATTTCAGTTCGGGGGAAAGAGTTTTTCCTTCTGGGAATCGCGAAGAAACGTGCGTTCGAAACGCGCCCATAAAGGAGTTGCGCCAACTCGGAATATACTCTACTATATCAATAGACATACTTGCAATAGGCATAATACATTCCCTGCGGCTGCCTATGTCCGGGGCGCTGCTGTCCATAACCGCGTGATCGCTAATTTGGGTTCAGAGACCAGGTTTCGTGAAATCGTGATTTGGCCGGAGGATACCCCGTTGCCGCCGGGAACGACGCATTGGTCGGTGCATCGCATCGGCCGTGAAATCGGCGACATTCCGGCAGTTCCAACCGCCGACGGGGTCAACCTGTTTTCACTGGAGCAAACCGCCGCGGGAGAAACCTATTTGCGGGGCGGCGGGGAGGATGGCATACGGCTTTGGGCCACCACCGCGAAGAAATTTCTCGACGGGCAAGTCATTTTAGGCTGGCACGGAGAAGTCTATCGCAAGCAGTAGCCAGTCGCATCCGCATTAGGACTTGTATTAACAGGGAAGCCACGACTCGCGTCGTGGCTTTTGCTTTTCTTTTTGGGAATGACCCGCTGAATTCCTGAGATCAGTGACAAAAAAAGCTTAGTGTCGTCCTCCGCCCGGCCCGCCACGTCCGCGATCACGGCCTCCGCCGCCGTGACGGCGCCCGCCACGGCCGCGGTCACGGCCGCCGCGTCCTCCACGCCCGCCACGGTCTCCTCCTCCGCCATGCGGGCGATCACCACCACCAAACGACGAATCGCGATTGAAGTTCGGCTCGTTCTCGTCTTCGGGGAAATCTCCACCGCCCTCAATCACCATGGTGCCGGTAGCGACTGGTGAACTCTCGCTCATCGCCGCAGCTGCGGCTCCGCCTTCACCGCTGCCGCCCGGCTGTTGTGACATTTTCGCGCGCTGCTCTTTAAGGATGGCTTTGCGCGACAGCCGAATGCGATTGCCCTCGACCGCCAGAACCTTCACCAGCACCTGATCGCCTTCCTTCAGCTCGTCGCGAATGTCGCCAATGCGATGCTCGGCAACTTCGCTTATGTGGAGCAAGCCTTCGGTTCCAGGAATGATTTCGACAAATGCGCCGAAATCCGCCAGCCGCGTGACTTTTCCGAGATAGGTCTTGCCGACTTCGGGCGTCGCCGTCAGATCGCCAATGATTTGCAGCGCCTTTTGCGCCGACGGTTGATCGTTTGACGCCACCTTCACCAGGCCCGAATCTTCCACGTCGATCTTTACTCCCGTCTGCTCGACGATGGAGCGAATCATCTTGCCTCCCGGGCCGATCAGGTCGCGAATCTTGTCGACCGGAATCTGCACGGTGTAAAAGCGTGGAGCGAAATCGGAAATCTTCGCCCGGCCCGTGGAAATGACTTCTTCCATCTTGTCGAGAATGAACATGCGCCCGCGGCGCGCCTGCTCGAGCGCCTCGCGCATGATCTGCGGAGTGATGCCGATGACCTTGATATCCATCTGCAGCGCGGTGATGCCATCTTTTGTTCCGGCAACTTTGAAATCCATGTCACCGTAGTGATCTTCCGCGCCGGCGATGTCGGTGAGAATGGCGTACTGTTCGCCTTCCTTCACCAAACCCATCGCTACTCCGGCTACGGGAGCCTTCAACGGCACGCCCGCATCCATCAGCGAAAGCGATGCGCCGCAGACTGTAGCCATCGAGGACGAGCCATTCGACTCCAGAATGTCGGAAACCACGCGCATCGCATAGGGCCACGACTCTTCTGAAGGCAGCACGGCCGAGACCGCACACTCGGCTAAAGCTCCGTGACCAATTTCGCGCCGACCAGCGCCGCGCAAGAACGCAACTTCACCGACCGAGAACGGCGGAAAATTGTAGTGCAGCATGAAGCGCTTCTTGGCTTCTCCTTCGAAACCCTCCAGCCGCTGCATGTCTTCCGACGTTCCCAGCGTGGTCGTCACCAGCGCCTGGGTTTCGCCGCGTGTGAAGATCGCGCTGCCGTGGGTGCGGGGAAGAACTCCGGCTTCGATCCAGATCTCGCGAATTTCATCGAATGCACGCCCATCCGGACGATGATGCTTCGCAATCACTTCATCGCGGAAGATGCGCTCGCGTAGAACTTCGAAATACTGCTTCAGCTTGGCCTGAGCCGCTTCGTCGTCGGCAGGAAGCTCCGCAACCAGCTTGTCCTTTAACTCGTCGACCAGTCTGTAGCTCTCGGCTTTAGGATGTTTCTTGGTATCCAGCCGCTGGGCCAGATCAGCGCCAATCCTTGCCTTCAGCTGGTCGTAATAGGCCTGATCGAACTCCGGAGGCGTGACCTGCCGCTTCGGCTTGCCCGCCTTCTCGCGCAACTGATTGATGGCCGCGCAAATTCTCTTGATCTCGCCGTGGCCGAATTCGATCGCCTCGACCACAACTTGTTCGCTCACTTCCTTGGCACCCGATTCGATCATGACGATGCCTT
>JASIEN010000684.1 GCA_030045935.1 Candidatus Sulfotelmatobacter sp. | reverse complement strand
TGAGACGCGATTGACCACAACGCTGGGCGCAATCGCGGTGGCAGCCTCCTTCAGCAATATGGTAGGCGGATTCTTGATTACTGACCGCATGCTGCGCATGTTCAAGTCGGGCGGGTCGAAAAAATCATGAACCCGGCGGACCTTCAGCAATACCTCGATTTTGCCTACATCGCTGCGGTCGTTCTCTTCATTTTTTCTTTAAAGTTGCTGAGTTCGCCGGTGAGGGCACATTGGGGCGTGCTCGCGGGAGAGATCGGTGCGGCGCTCGCCGTCGTGGTCACGCTGTGCAATCCGGAGGTCTCGGAGTACAAGTGGGTCCTGATCGCTTTGATTATCGGCGCCGGCGTCGGTGTGCCTCTTGGCATGGTGCACATGACAGCCGTGCCGCAGCGAACGGCGTTAAGCCACGCCTTCGGCGCACTTTCGGCGGCCATGATTGGCATCGCCGAATACTATGTGGGTACCGGCCCTGTTACACGCTTTCAGATGGGCGAGATTGCCCTGGAAGTGATCATCGGCTCGCTTACGTTTACCGGCAGCCTGATCGCCGCCGGAAAGCTCCAGGAAATCCTGCCGCAGCGGCCCATCGTCTATCGCGGCCAAAACATTGTCAGCCTCACGGTTCTGGCAGCAGCCCTTGGTCTCGCTGTCGCGCTGGTGGTAAATCCCGCAAACACCGTCCTGTTTCCGGTCATGGTTGTGATAGCTCTCATATTCGGCATTCTGTTGGTCACGCCCATCGGCGGGGCAGATATGCCGACGGTCATCTCGCTTTTGAATTCCTACGCAGGCTTTTCCGCGGCGCTTCTGGGTTTTGTTCTGAACAGCAAAGTCCTGGTGGTGGCAGGCGCGCTCGATGGATCTTCGGGCTTCATTCTCTCCGTCATTATGTGCAAAGCCATGAACCGCTCCTTCACCAACGTCATGTTCGGAGCATTCGGGCAAGTCCAGGCCTCCGCTGCTGGAGCAAAAGAGGAACGAGTCGTGCGCAGTGCAAGCGCAGAGGATGCAGCCGCCATTCTCGAGGCCGCGAGCAGCGTGGTCATCGTTCCCGGCTACGGCATGGCTGTGGCGCAAGCGCAGCACAAAGTTCGCGAGCTATACGATGCGCTCACCAAACGGGGAATCAATGTCCGCTTCGCCATCCATCCTGTCGCCGGGCGCATGCCCGGCCATATGAACGTGCTGCTGGCCGAAGCGGACATTCCATATGACAAGCTCATCGAGATGGACGAAATCAATGGCGACTTCCCACAAACTGATGTGGCGCTCGTTATCGGCGCAAACGATGTCACCAACCCCGCTGCACGAACCGACAAATCCAGCCCCATCTATGGCATGCCGATTCTGGACGTCGACAAGGCCCACACCGTCATGGTGATCAAACGCAGCATGAGCCCCGGCTTCGCCGGCATCGACAACCCGCTCTACTACCTCGACAACACTCTCATGCTGTTCGGCGATGCCAAGCAATTTGTGGGAGCGATTGTCAGGGAGTTGACCGGGGGACACTGAAGAAGTTCCCCTTGTGATAGCGTGATAGCATAACAACGTCGAGCATGATATCATGATATCGCCTTAGGGAAGGCTGCGAATGGCTCAACTTCTTGTCCGCAATATTGAAAATTCGGTGAAAGCAAGCCTAAAGCGCCGCGCTAAGCGCCACGGTCACAGCATGGAGGAAGAAGTCCGGGATATCCTGCGCGCTGCGGCAAGTAAAGAAGAGAAGCATCAGGAGCGGGGCTTGGGAACGGAGCTTGCAGCACTGTTTCCCAAGAGTGGTCCGGATATCAAGTTCAAAAAACTTCACATAGACATCAAGCCCCCTAATTTTGAGGAATGATCATTCTCGACAGTAATGTGGTCTCCGAAGTGATGCAACCTACGCCGAACGAGAAGGTCATCGCATGGCTGGATCGCCAATCCCGGTCTTCTATCTGGACCACTTCAATTACTGTGTTCGAGATACGTTTTGGGTTGCACATCATGCCCGCCGGGAGACGGCGTGAGGCCTACATCGAGGCTTTCGATAGCCTCATCGATCGAATCGACCATCGGGTTGTCTCCTTTGACATTGACTCTGCTGAGCATGCAAGTATCCTGATGGCCTCTCGAAGAGTGCAGGGCCGACCACGCGAGTCGCGGGATACAATGATTGCGGGAATCGTTCTCTCACACCACGCTGCCCTCGCAACCCGCAACGTCCGCGACTTCGACGATATCGCAGCCACAATCATCGATCCCTGGACTGCCGACATCTGACGGGGTTTTTCGGCGGGCTCAGCCCGTTTGCACCATTTCCGCTGCATGTAGATTATTCAGGTTACACCCTCGATTTCCACACACTTCCTCTGTTGCGTTTACCCTCCTAAGTTGCGGATAATGGCCCGTAACACTCTTGCCAGTCGAGTGCGAGAGCTTACAGCAGCCGTGTACAGTCGAGCAGACTTACTCCGTATTCTTCATCTCGCGCCGCGCCAGTTGGCCAATTGGGAGCGCGCCGGGCTTATCGCGGTCTCGACCGGATATTCCTTCGCGGATCTTCTGAA
>JASIEN010000683.1 GCA_030045935.1 Candidatus Sulfotelmatobacter sp. | reverse complement strand
TCGCCAAAGGATCATCCGTAGTCGCGGAGCGGTCCTGTGGAGTCGCGTAGACATTGAGGGTGCTCAATCGGCCGTCGTCCCCAAAATTCCCAATAGCCAGGAAACTGCGCACACCTTTTACCCCATAAGGTGCCGGTCTGGCGTTCACCTCATATTGGTTTGCTGAAAACCCGAAGCGATATTCGTATCCATTCAAGCTGAATGTGTTCGCGGTACTGGCGCCGCCTACGCAATTTCTGACGTAATCCTCACGGCTCGAAAAGTTCAGTAGCTCGCCTCTCTGGTAGACGCGCACACGGGTATAATCGGGTTCTTCGAGGCACCGCAGGATCGCAGGGAAATCGTATTGGGGAGCAAGCGGTACGAGCCACGCTCTCGTTGGCGTGGAACCTTCGCCCCGATACCAGGTGAGTCCCGATTCGTCGCCGTAGAGCGTCGTCCAAGTGGCCTGCGGCGAGGTTTCCCATACGCTCAATGAGTACTTGTCAATCTTTCCATCGGTGCCGCGCGAGCCCGGCTTATATCGAATGGTAAAGCCTTTGGCCGCGCCGTTGACGAAGTCCCCGGGCAGGCACTGGCTTCCTTGAGGTCCGAGTTGCTGGAGCGATTCTGCATATCCTTCCACTGGATTGGCTCTCGAGAATTCCTGGTTGCATTTGTGAAAGGTCAGAATGTCGGGCACGAGGGCCATGAA
The DNA here is from genome assembly GCA_030045935.1 of Candidatus Sulfotelmatobacter sp. Taxonomy (GTDB): domain Bacteria; phylum Acidobacteriota; class Terriglobia; order Terriglobales; family Acidobacteriaceae; genus Sulfotelmatobacter. The sequence continues at coordinate 3,553 of JASIEN010000683.1, read as the reverse complement.
GTCGGCTGCATGGGGACCGGAGTACTTCGACCGCTCGTGGTTCTCAGCCACAAGAACGAGAAGCATGGTTGGGATGAGCGCGATCACGACAGGACTCAGCGCCCACAGGCCGCCGACCCTTCGAGCAAACGAAATCGTGGCCGCCATGGCGAAAACGCCCAACGGTAGCGTGTACATCACCGAGTAGACGATAAGAACCAGCCCTCCTACACGTCGTACTCCCGCGTTCAATACAAGAAGGAGCAAGAGTGGCGGAAACCAGTACCACGCGAGAACGATGACGGCGCAAATTGACGCCCCGATCGTGTGACGCGCGGCTCGCAAACAAATTCCGCACAGCGCTGGGACTAGCACAAATAGGCAAAGGGCCCAAAAACCTTCCGGCCGACCGTGAATGCTCCATAAGACAATTGCGGGAAACAATACAGCGGGAACAAAAATCCAATATGCCGGACCGGCATCTTGGGAAGGCCGCAAGACTGGCTCCTGAACCCTCATGTGCACTGTGCCATAGCATATCCAGTTGTCCCGAGAGGCAGCAGATTCCTCTGGTAACTAAGGCTCGATCCAATCCTAGCTCGCGTTTCCCTCACATTTTCCTGTGATCCAGCGCCAAACTGGGGTAAAATTCGCGTCAGACAGTCTTGCCGGGCGCCGTGCCTGGCAAGCGTGACGCAAACGTTATTGCTTGCGCCACGATCCTTCCGTTCGGAGGTTTTCTTTGTATGGAAGATCGGGCCCCTGAAGTTTCCTCCACCACAACCCAGACATCGCCGACCCAATCGTCACACCGGCGGCGCGAAGGCCGCGGCGCCTGGGTGCTGACCGCCTATGGCATTTCCGGTCTGGCTCTCTTCGGATTGCTTGCCTATTTCTTCTCGCAGTACATCGCTCGCTGGTAAGGTCGACGCGTCAAACGGTCGTGCTCGCCCGTGGAAAAAGCTCGTAGTGTAATCGTGTTACAATCAGCGCCTTAGTGGTCGCTGCTTCCGAACGATTCCAGCGCTTCCCCGCACTGAACATCGGCGAAAGAGACAATCCCGTGGCCAAGACCCCCCCCTCCGAGGTCGCGCGCATTACTTATGCCGACGCCGGCGTGAATATCGACCGCGCCAACCGCACCAAGCAGCGCATCAAGTATCTTGCCCACAAAACTTTCACACGGGGAGTGCTCAGCGAAATTGGCGGCTTCGGCGGCCTGTTCGAGGTCGACAAAACCAAGTACCGCGACCCGGTTCTGGTTTCAAGCGTGGATGGAGTGGGCACGAAACTGAAAGTTGCTTTCGCCATGAATCTGCATTCCACCGTCGGAGCCGATCTGGTAAATCACTGCGTTAACGATATTGCCGTGCAGGGTGCCGCGCCGCTATTCTTCATGGATTATTTAGCAACGGGAAAGCTCGATCCATCCATTGCAGAGCAGATCGTCGAAGGCATCGCTACCGCTTGCAAGCAGAACGGCTGCGCGCTCATCGGCGGCGAGACTGCCGAGATGCCCGGATTCTATCCCGACGGGGAATACGATTTGGCGGGATTCATCGTTGGCGTAGTCGAGCGCGACGCCATCATCACCGGCAAAGATGTGCAAATCGGAGACATCGTGCTTGGCTTGCCGTCGAATGGCTTGCATACGAATGGCTATTCACTCGCACGCAAACTGCTCTTCGAAGTGGCCGGCTACTCGCCGGAAGATTATGTCAACGAGATCAAAGGCAAGGTCGGCAATGAACTGATGCGCACTCATAAGAGCTACTGGCCGCTGCTGAAAAAACTGATCGCTGGCAATTGCGTTTCCGCAATCGCGCACATTACCGGCGGGGGCATCACAGAAAATCTTCCTCGTGTGCTGCCCCGAGGGTCAGCGGCAGCCATTGATCTCGGCTCCTGGCCGGCTTCTCCGTTGTTCGAGCATCTGCGAAACTTAGGCAATGTTCCCCAGGACGATATGCTGCGCACCTTCAATATGGGGATCGGCATGGTCCTGGTAGTTCCCGCAGCGAAATTCAAAAAAGCTCAGGGCATCTTGGAACGCACAGGGGAAAAGGCCTATACAATTGGGCGAATTGTGAAGGGTGAACGCAAAGTAATCTACAACTGAAATCTTTCACCCCGGAGAACACGGAGTCACAGAGGAAGACTCTGGGACTTCGATCGGATTCCCGACATAGCTCACTCGCTTTTCTCCGTGCCTCCGTGGTGAATTATTATTTGATTTCTCATGCACTTCCTCGGCGTTCTTCTTTCCGGTCGCGGTTCGAATTTCGTCGCCATCGCGGACAGTATCGACGCTGGCCGCATTCCGAACGCGCGCATTGCAGCAGTCATTTCGAACGTCCCTGATGCTGCAGGAATCAAAATTGCCCGCGAGCGCGGGTTAACCGCACTCGTGATTCCTTCAAGAGGCAGACCGCGTGCCGAGCAGGAACGGGAGGTAGCGGCTGCACTTCAGCAATACAACGTCCATCTCATCTGTCTCGCGGGCTACATGCGCCTGCTCTCGCCCTGGTTCGTGAAGCAATTTCCACAGCGAATTTTGAACATTCATCCTTCTTTGTTGCCTGCATTCCCCGGCCTCGAAGCGCAGGAACAGGCTTTTGTTTACGGAGTGAAAATCTCAGGATGCACCGTGCACTTCGTGGATGAAGAACTCGATCACGGTCCGATCATTGTGCAGAAGGCGGTGCAGGTTCTGGATACCGACGATGAGCACACTTTGGCCGCGCGGATTCTGGAGCAGGAGCACATCGCGTACTCGGAAGCGATCAACATTGTGCTAGGCAGGCAATTCGACATCGTGGGGCGCAGATTAAGACCACGAACCGAGCCCCTGTAGGGACAGCCGCCCTCGTCTGTCCGGCGGCCCGGTTCATCGGGCCGCAGTGCATTTGCGGGCGAAAATTACCCTGTCCTTAAGCCATTTTCTTCGCCATTCGTACAATCGGCAGCACCTCACCATCGTTCAGCGGCGCCTGTTGCTTTTCAATCTCGAGGTACCCGTTGGCTCGGTAAAATGGCACGCCGCTCAAAGTGGCACCCATTTCCAAACGAGTGAACCCAGCGTCCACAGCCGCTTTCTCACAAGCATGCAGAATCATTCCGCCAATGCCACGCCTCGCCCAATCGGGATGCACAAAAAACGCCCGAATCTTGGCGGCATCGCGCGCCGGATCAAGCAACGAATCTTCACGCGCAACAAATTGATCGCCTCCGTACAGAGTTTTTCGTTTGCTCCAGCCGCCGCAAGCCACGATTGTCTTGCCTTCCAGCAAATCGGTTTCAGCGACGAAATAAGTTCCATCGGCAATAAGCTGGGTGTCAACACCATAAACCGATTTGAGAGCGCCTTCGATTTGGGCGGGCGTGTAATCATTAGCCTGCAAGCCGCGCACTGACGCCTCAATCACCTCGCGCAGTCGCGGAACGTCCGCCATGGTTGCTTCACGAATATTGATAAGTGGCTTCACTTCTGGAAACGGACGCTTTCATTCTATCTTCGGTGCCGGCCAAATTTACGTTCCTGGCCACACCGTCATCCCGAAGCCCCGCGCTTTCA
>JASIEN010000682.1 GCA_030045935.1 Candidatus Sulfotelmatobacter sp. | reverse complement strand
CGAGGCCGAAACTAACAGCCGCGATGCTCGCCGCATGAGTTTGATATCAACTCTACAGGACACAGCAATTGGGGTCCGCCTTTATTCCCTCATGGCCGGGATTAAACTGCGAGTTTGGTCGCCGTTTCTCTCCGGCGTCCTGCCAGGAACGGCGGTCCTGGCTCGGTTGCGCACGGCAGGCGATATCGACGGTCTCCAAACCTACAATGCCCTAAAGGCCGCGGCCGCCGCACTCTTCGTGCAGTTGCCTTCGGGCGAACTCGACTCCCTGAAACGAAACCTCTGAAGGGCCGGTTGCCCACTTGACAACGAGGAATTCAGGTGGAAGTGGCGTTCGAGCGTGACCGTTGTGTCGCTCCGTGGTTTGAAATACCTAACCCCTCGCCCTGATCCGCGGACTGCTGATACTCTCTTACTATCCATGGCCAACTGCATACGCTGCGGACGTCAACTTCCCGGCTTCAGCTTCGGTAAGAAGATCTGCCCGTGGTGTGTGCAGCACGAAAAGCAGCAGCGCGGTGAGCTCCCCGATGACGCGGTCCAGCCGGTCATTCGCCAACCGTGGGTGCGGCACGGCGAATCCACCATTACCCTTACGCACATAATTTTCGGCATCAATGTGGCAGTTTTTCTTGGCATGGCGCTGGGCAGCGGCAGCATCATGGATTTCCCGGGGGGAGAGTTGGTCCGCTGGGGCGCCAATTATGGCCCGTTCACGCTATCGGGCGAGTGGTGGCGCTTGCTCACGAATGTCTTCGTTCACGGCGGCCTCATCCACATCGCTTTCAACATGTGGTGCCTCTGGGACCTGGGCGCGCTGTGCGAATCGCTTTATGGCCCGTGGACTTTCGCTGCAATTTATCTGTTCTGTGGCCTTGGAGGCAGTCTTGCGAGTGTGGCGTGGCATCCCGGCGGTGTTAGTGTGGGCGCGTCTGGAGCCATCTTCGGCCTTGCCGGTGCTCTGCTCGCCGCTCTCAAGCTGGGGGAATTTTCCGTGCCTCGCTCGGCGCTAAGCGGCGTCATGCGCAGCCTGGGGGCGTTTGTGGTCTACAACCTGATCTTCGGATTCATTCTTCCGGGGGTCGATAATTCCGCCCACATTGGCGGACTGATCTCAGGCGTGATCGTGGGAGCAATCATCGCGGTTTTCGCTCCGCAGCAGGATCATGCCAGCCGCCGTCTCGCAGTTTTTGCAGGGTTGTTCTTTGCCCTTGCTTTGGGAGCAATCCAACTCGCCCACTATTATCGGGTGCCGCTGCGATTTGGAAAGGTACCGTTTGCACCGCGGTCCGAGTTGCGGACAGGGAAAAAACCGCTAGCAGGGGCCGGCGTCATCTTGAGCGGAGCCGCTTTTCAGGCGGAGCGAAACATCTCCCCTTAGCTGACGCCATTCTGGGAGATTCCTCGCCCCGCTGGTAAAAACGCGAGGCTTCGGAATGACGCCGGGCGAAAAGTTAACTCTTCAACTCGCCCACTGCACGCCAGGCCTGATCAATCGCGGCGTTCGTGTAGGCCGATGCCGCAGCATCGGAATTGGCGATAGCGATCCTACCAAACGGCTTGCGCGCTTTTTCGCATGGGGTTTCGCCGCCTTCCAGAACAAACTTATCCCACAGGCTGCTGTATTCGTAGGCATAACCGTGCGGCCAGCGATTGACGGTGATAGCCAGAATGTCACGGGCGGGATCAAACCCTCCGGGGCCTAGCGTGCGCGCCAACTGCTCGCGGATTTGTCGTTCCATGGTCTCAAATGTCGTCTCGTAAAGCTCGACACGGCCGGCCAGGTGCTGATCACGCGCCGGAAGCCCGGCCTGGCAAGGACCTTTGCTCATGTGAATGACCACTGGATCTTCGGGCAAGCGCGGACAGGCATAGTCTCCGATGCTCACGGGCAGATCGATGTCCACATGCGTATGGTAACCGCTGGGAGCGTAAATCGAATTCGCTTTCAGCTTTTGAAACGCGCCGCTATTGCGCAACAATACATTCGTATAGAGCAGCGGCACCTTGGTCGCAAATGCCAGCGCCTCTTTCTGCGTAGCCGGCAATTCTTCGCAGAGGTATGGAATCATCTGGTTCCAGCACGCGAGGATTGCGAACTGCCCTCTGGCCGTGTAGAGCTTGCTGTTGCGCGCATACGCGACTTCTACTTCCTTTGCGCTCGCCGCAGTGCCCACATGCCTCACGCGGACCGCGGTGCTGTTCAGGCGAATGCGCACCGGCGCGCTGGCTTCATCGAGCTTTCCATAATCTGCTCGGGCAGTGACCACGTCTGTTGCGGAGTTGCCGGGAATCGCGCTCGGAATCAGCGAACGCACCAGCAGCCGCACGATGCTGGCGTTGCCATCGGGAAAATGAAAGAAGTATTTACGCTCGTTGCTAAGACCTTCGGCCTCAAGTCCCATGCCGCTAAACCCGGGGTATCCTGCTTCGCAGGCATCGAGCGAGGCTATGGCGTCAATCCCAACGCCGAACAGCGGCTGCGACACCGCCTGGTATAGGCGAATCACATCTTTGTCCACGGCGACATAATCCGTCAGAAACTGTGCGTAACTGATTCGCGCCAGGTGCTCTTTTTTCTCTTCCGAGTTCAGGCCGGGCAGGTAATCTCCTTTCTCACGGCACAAACGGGCAACGTCTTTGCGCGCCTGTTTGGCAATCGGAGCTTCCGCCAAGAAGTGCGACCACGAATCTGGGCCGGCGGAGTTCAGATCATAGGTTTCCCCACCGGGAAAGGGATAGGGATCATCCACCAACTTGTCCACGCTAAATGTTTCTTTATCGAAGAAAATTTTGGGAACGCGCTCGCCGGAGCTGTAGAGATCCCGCTGTAAGTACTTTGGGAAGCTGGAGACATCGATGCCCAATTCCTCGATCAGTTTCCGAGAAATTTCACTATATGGCTCCGGGCTTTCGATAGAATACGTGCCGCCGTAACCAATTAGCGTTCGATTGCCCACACGAAACTCGTTGCGCTTGGCATGACCCCCGAAATCATCGTGGTTGTCGAGGATAAGAATCCTGGATTTGGGACCCGCCAGTTTTCGATAGAAATGTGCTGCCGCGAAGCCGCTAATGCCGCCGCCGACAACAATAAGGTCGTAGGATTCGCCAATATCCTCAGGCTTGCCTGCCGAGTCCCAGAATGTGCCGTCGCGCAAGGCATGCGCTGCCTCGAACGAGCCCAGGTGGCTGCCACGCAGTCCGGTAAGGGCGGGCGGGTAGAATTCGGGCGAGACGGCTGGATTTTTATCTCCGGCAGCGAGCAGGTGCCACGGCATCATCGCGGTGCCGGCTGTTACGGCTACGCCGTTGAGGAAGTCACGGCGCGTGATGCGGCGGTACATACCGAGTTCGCGGTCGGTGGGGTCACTCATACCCAGGTGGATTATTAGTTTTTGCTCGCTGGTCTTTCGTCGTTTGTCGCTCGTTGTCGGCCTGTGGCTGAAGCAGGTAACAACAATCGCGCCTCAGGCCTGGCCTTCAGCCTTCTTCACGGCAAGCTCTGCGCCCTGGAATCCAATGCGGCTGTGGGTGCCGTCGCAAAAAGGCTTGTTGACCGATCCTCCGCAACGGCAGAGAGAGAACGCCGGTTTGCCGGTGAGGTCATACGCGGTGCCATTTGCATCGACAAGTTCCACCGCTCCTTCCGGCGCTTCCACGCGCAATGGCCCATTGGGACGGGCGGTGATTTTTACTTGTGCCATGATTTCCTCCAACCTTACGAGGTTCTAGTAAGTAGGTAAGGATATCATCGCTGCGGTGCTTGCGGCACTCAGTCTGCGTCCAAACAGCCACGCTCAATTCAGTGGAGGAGGCATCTTCTCCGGATTTGCTGGTGCAGGAGTGGTCACAGGCGAATTCAACTGAGGAGCGTCGTTGTTAGGCGAAGGAGATTTCTGACCTGGAATCTTATCGGCCGTTGGCAAAACCGCCGTCGCCGGCGCAATACCCTTGGCCTTCAGAATCGACCAATGCCATTCCTGGTCGGGAAACAGAGCAAAATTCAGGGCAGTACGAAACGTCACCGTCGCAGAGGGCGCAGCCGTTCCTTTCAGGTGCAGCAGAATCGTTGCGTCCGGCTGCTTCTGCGACATATCTTGCAGTTGGGATGTGCCGGTAATTGCGGGAACAAGGTGCGGTTGTCCAACCGGCGAGATTGCGTCGTTACGGTTTCTGACGATGGTAAGGCCAATTACCAACTCTCGCAATTCCCATGTAGTTCCATTGTGCGTGGAAATCTGTAGAGTATCTCCGTCGATGCTTGCCGGGCCTTCCAGCTTCCGCAACTCCTCGCCCGGCAGGTCCTCTAGCAGCAATGGATCGGTCGCCTGCGAGCTGTCCTTCCCTGTATACGACAAGCTGCACATCACGTCGGGCCCTGAAATCTGCACCCTGTTGGCTGGTACGGCGAGGGAGAACACCGATGCCCAGCCGATGGCGTGACGGCTCTCGGCTTCATCCACAACCTGGTTCAGGTTATCGTTATCGATGACGGTCTCAGAGGTCACCGGTTTCTTGCGCAGGCTGCGGGCAATATCTCCAAGCGAGGGCTCGGTGTCCTGAGCAAAAAGCGTTTGCGGGAAGAGCGGGAGGAACGCCGCCGAAATCAGCAGCATGCATAAACAGCGGATTGGCCTGAACGCCAACACAG
>JASIEN010000681.1 GCA_030045935.1 Candidatus Sulfotelmatobacter sp. | reverse complement strand
GAAGGCGTGCCAGAACTCGCCGCCTTTGCAGGCCTCGCACCGTTCGCCGGCCGCGACCAGGTTGTAGCTGGGGCAGAGCACTTTGAAATCGTTCACGTGGTAGACGACTGGCACATTCTGCGCCTTCAGTTCCCACAGAATTGATGGAGAGAGATGGTGGTAGATGTTCCTGACATGGGCCACGTCAGGCTGAAATTCTGCAATCATGGCTCGAATTCTCCGCCGGGCTTCAAAGGAATAGATTGCGCGCCCAGCGGGTCTCAACTTCTGAAGCCAGCCGCCCGGTTGCTTGAAATCCGTGTGCGGTACAAAGTACCGATCATATGGGGTAGGCTGGCCGCGCGGATCAGCCATCGAAAACAGGGCCACTTCATTACCATGGGCGCGCAAAAGGCGCATCGCCTCGAAGATGTAAACTTCAGTCCCACTGAATGGATAGTTGTATTTATTGCAAAACAGAATCCTCATGCCGGCCGCTCCAGTGCTTGTGCGCTGAAATCTTCGTCTGGCAACGCTCGCGCCGGCGGCATGCGTTTCAGGGACTGCTGAATTGGGGAAGTTTGCAAGTCATGATCGGAGTCGAGGCGCTGCAGAAATTGATCGGCGAAGCGAGTAACGTTTTCTTTTCGATTGAAGTTGTGAAGAACCTGAGTTCGGGCTGCATGCCGCATCCAATCTAGATGGTTTGCGGCGATGCCGCCTCCAGCGTGCCCGCCTCGTTGAATAAAAACAATCTTCACCACGAAGTCGCTGACATCTCCCGGCGCAAAGAGAAATCCGGTTTTCTCCGGAATTACGATTTCCGGTATTCCGGTGATGGCCGGCGCGAGGACAACTTTTCCGCGCGCCATCGCCTCCATTAATACCAGAGGAATTCCTTCGCTGCGGCTGGTCAGCACAACCACGTCAGCCTGCTGGTAAAGCGAATCCATTTCGCGAGGATCGACGTGGCCAAGGAGATGGACCTGTTCCTTCAATTGATTCTCGTGAATCAGTGACTCGAGGCGCGGACGCTCCGGGCCTTCTCCGGCGATCCGACAATGAAAATCAAATCCGGTGTCGCGCAGGCGCGCGCACGCCTGGACCAAAAATGCGTGATCCTTCACCGGCTGAAGGCGGCCCACAGCGAGCAAGCTCAGAGGTTTCGTTTTGTCCGCGGCGTAGCGCGACAGTATGAGTTTTGGGACATCGACACCCAGCCGGCAGACCAGGACTTTGGCGGGATCTATCTGCGGAAAACGTTCCAGGAGATGTTGCTGGTTGTAATCCGAAATGGCGATGCAGAATGAACAGTTATGCAGCTTGGTGTCGAGATACCCAACCTCCAGCAAAAGATCTGAACCGTGCAACGTCAGGCTGTAGGTGATACCCAATAGCCGCGCCGCGACCATGGCAACCCAGGACGAGAAATAGCCGTGATGGACGTGAATTTGGTTGACTTTGCGAGGTGCAAGTTGAGCTGCGTAATAGGCTCCGAGCGCGGTATGCACCAGAGCCTTGAGTCGTTGCCGGAGCGGCTCATTGCCGCGCCACAGCACACGCACGAGCAAATCTGAAATCTTTTGTCCCCGCCGCAGAACGAGAACAAGGGCTTGCAGAAGAATCCTGATTTGCAGCGGTTGCAACGACAGAATCTCGCTTTCGGATGACTCGTTGTTCGAATTAAATTGCCTTACGCGGACGGCCCTCGCACTTCCGGCGATTACATTCACGCCGCGTTCGCGCAGTTCGTCGATTTCGCTGGAGACGTAAGGCTCGACGTCGGCCGGAAATTGATTTGTCAGGTAGGCGACCGTCTGCATGGCTTACGAGACTCCTGCTGGCACACATAACGCCGGAGCCACAGGGACTGGTCGGGATTTCACTTCTATCGTCGCCCGGCGCTTCTGTGCTGCAAGCATCCCGGCCATGGTGAAAACAAGTCCGTTCACGAATTGATAGTTCATTACGACAACGGCAGCATTCACCCAATAAACGCTGAGCAACAGCGGCCAGATTTCATGAAAATGCTTATTCAAGAAGCCATCGCGTTCGGCGTGTGGAACGGGACTTCGTCCCAGGCGGAAAATCTCCCACATCAGCCAGGCATAGAGCGCGAGCCCAATCAGGCCGTGCTCTGCGAGGATTTCGAGATATGTGTTGTGCGGATACAGCTCCTTTTCCTTATAGCCGCTGACGTGGCGCGCCAATTCGGCAGGCATCTGGTTAACGCCCCAGCCGGTGAGAGGTTTTTCGAGGAACATTTGCCAGCCGCCGGTGTAGACCGCGCGCCTGAAATCAACCGGCCCGGACTCGCTGAACCGGTCCCTCAGAGCGCGGCGTTGATCGTTGAAGCTGAGCGAGATGAGAAGCCCCACGATTGCAGCCGCGGCGACAACAATGGCAATGAGGCGCAAGCGACGGTTATGTGAGCGAAAAACCAGGTATGCCGTGCTGGCGGCGAAGGAGAGCCAGACGGCGCGCGTCATAGTTGCGAGAATTGCCAGCGGCAGAGAAACGAGCAATAGAGCTGCGGCAAGTCCTCTAATTCTTCGCCGCAGGAAAGCATGCAGAGCCAAAATTCCCAGCAGATTGAGTGAAACTCCATTGGCTACGGCCTGCAGCAATGGGCCGCGAGCGCGATCGGCATGGTAGCCGAGGCTCTCATCGAGTATGAAGCGCGGAAAGATCAACGCTTTGGCGCCTACCAGAAATGCGATCGAGGTGAAGCAGAGATAGGCAAGCACGATCAGCGCAAAGCTTTCGAATTGCCGCAGCCGGCGCTCGCTACGGAATGTAAGTATGGCAACGTGAAACAGGGTGAAAGGGACAACAAATTTGGCCGCCAGCAGCGACCAGGTCTGCTGATCAAAAGGCTGCCCGAGCACACTAACGACCGCCAGCATTGTCAGCCCGAACATTGGCCAGGTGGCGGGCTCAAGCTGGAAGAAACGGTCTCGCCCTGCAAGGTGCCGTGCCGCGACAGCACCAACCAACAATGCAAAGGCGATTCGGTCAATTTCGTAAAAGGGAACATCGGGAGGCCGCAGTAGCATGGCGGTCAACGCTAGGAGAAACAATGGGGCGGGCGCGCGCATCGACATCCACAAGGCCCGTATTGCGCTGTGAGCACTATGCTCCGCCAGGATCAGGGCCCACGCGGCTGGGACCTTTGAAATTCGTGCCCTTGCAATCACTCGCCGCTCCCCCGCAGCACGGCCGCCGCAGTTTTCAGGAGAATTCGCAAATCCAGTCCCAAACTCCAGCGATGAATGTATTCGATATCGAGTTCAATCCCAGTCTGAAACGATGGGTCTTGCCGGGCGGTGACTTGCCAAAGGCCTGTCAGACCGGGGGTCACGTCCAACCGCGAAAGGTGCTCGATGGAATATGCCGAGAAATCATCCAGGGGATGAGGCCGCGGGCCCACCAAACTCATTTCGCCCTGCACGACATTCCATAGTTGCGGAAGTTCATCCAAACTGTAGCGGCGCAGGAAGCGGCCGACGCGCGTGATTCGAGGGTCGCCGGCGATCTTGAAGATCGGGCCCTCCCTCTGATTGCGCTCTCGCAATGGCGACTTTAAATCGTCGGCATTCCTGACCATGGTGCGGAATTTAAAGCAACGAAACGGCCTGCCTTTGCGGCCGGCGCGCAGCGCGGCATAAAGGACCGGCCCGGGCGAATCAAGCTTTATCAAAAGAGACAGCATCGCCATGATTGGCGCCAGCAGGACCATTGCCGTACCCGCAATCGCAACGTCCATGGCGCGCTTCGCCCAGAGTCCGGCAACCGGAAGCCGTTCCTCATGCAGGGAAATGACCGGAACACCGGCGATTAGTTCTGTCTTTTGGCCTGGCTCGCATTCATACAAGTCCGGCGCTATGCGCACATCGAGATGCAGTTGGCGGGAGGTACGAAGCACGCGCAAAACAAGCTCGCGGTCGTAAGGCGGAGCCAGAATAATTTCATCAATAAAAGCCGCGCGTGCGAGATGAACCAAATCATTGGTGTTCCCCACTGCGCCGGGAGTACCGTGATCGCGGTCGGATACAAAGCCGCACATAAAGCGGCCCAATTCTGGATGATGTTCGAGGTGACCGGCGATTCTGCGCGCAACTGGGCCCGAACCCACGATCAGGACATTTCGCATGCTGCGTGGGGCCGCGCCCGGATAGAAAACAGCGGAACTGATGCTTAAATTGCGAGTGACCGGCGAGAAAGTTTTACCACCATACGCAGGGGCTGGGCCCATGAGAACCGCCCGTTGCGGCTTTTTCTTGCCTTCGCCGCGAACGCCTGGAATTAGGCGTGCCGCCCACTCTGCTGCCAGGGGCTCCTTTGACGGTTGAAAGTAGGGTGCGGACATGTGAAATTACTCTCTGTTCATGCTTCTCGACGGCACGGATTCCGGTTCGGCGTTTGATCGCCGCCTCACAAGCGGCGGTAAATTCGTTCGGGGACGGGGAACCTTCTGTCGCTCAAAACTGTTCCCAAAATGTTAGAGTGCGCGCCTTGCAGGCTTTGCTTGATTTTGCAGGCTGTTGCCTTTCTCGTAGTGTGCGCACCCAGCACCAGAATGATGCCGTCAGCCAGGCGCCCCAGCAGAGCCGCTTCGCTCGAGGTGCCCGCCACCGGTCCATGAATCACGCAGTATTCGAATTCCGTGCGCAGTTCCTCGAGGCAGGCCGGCCAGCCGCCGACCTCCGGTCCGCCGATTGAATCGCGCAGCCGGCATTCCGGGACTCGCCACAAGTTTGTGGCGAGTTGCACAGACCAGGACTTGATCGGAACACGCCCTGTGTAAAGCGGATGGGCGGCCAACATTTCATCGCTGGCCTTCTTCCGGCTTACGATCGCGACACTCGAGGAAGTTTCAAGAGCGAGCACTTGGCCCACATGATCGCAGATGCGGGCAACATCGGTTTGCGGCTCTGCCGCGCTAAATACAACTTGCTTAGTGGGACGCCCGTCTCCCCAAAGAAATACCCGCCGCACCAATCCCCTGATCTGCTCGCGGCCGAAGACTGCAGGATTCCAGCCGTCCTTCGGCCGAATAACTTGGCTCGGCGGCCAATCGTTCTGCTGTGCTGCAACGGTGACCGGGCAGGGCCGTTGCAGCACATCTGCGCTCGCACTCATTTCATCTCCTAGGCGGAAAGTCGCCGACTCTTCAGGTCTGGAATCGAAGCCAGCACGGGAATCTCTAAACATTCCAGCGCTTCTTCCGGTGTTCGCAATGCGGGGTCAAAACGATCTGCGGTGAGCGCCGCTCCCGTGCCAACAACCACAGCCCCGGTAAAGCCCACGAGGATGATTACTGCAGGCGGCCAAACGGGCAGAGCAGGCGCGATGGGCTGCTCGGCAATCGCTACATTGACGATTCCGCCCTCATCCAAGGCGTCGCCCATACGCGCCTCTTCGCGCTTTGTTATGTACAGCAGGTAGTTGTCTTCCGCTGCCTTTTCGCGGCTGGCCAGATCCTCCTGAACGATGGCGTCCTCGCCCAACTGCTTTGCCATGGCGCGATATTCGAATAGATGAGCGCTGATCTCCGCCTCGCGCGCTTGCAATCCCTTTATCTGCACCTGCGCTTTCTGCAATTCAGCCTTGGCCCATTCGTAGTTATCGTCTTTATTCGTGGTTTCGTCCCGCACGGGAGCTGCCATTTCGTTGGCAACTGCGGCCTGGGTGAGTTGGATCTGCTGCTCGACTTCCTGCACCAGGCGGTGGTTTGGCTCAAACTTGGTCAGTAGTTGGTTCTTTTTCAATCGCAGGTCGAGAAGCGTTGCCTTCAGAGACCGCAGCAGGTCCGGATTGTCGGCGGTGCGCATTGTGGTAGTGGACCGCGGCGGAAATTTTGCCAGTTGGACGGTCAATTCCCGAACCTGATGGTCTGCTTCCGCCATGTCAGTTTGCGTCTGTCGATAATCGGCCTCAGTTTCGTCGATTCGTTGCAAGACCATGTCGCGTTGCTGCGAAGCCTGCACTACATCGTGTCTCCTCATGAAATCCAATAATTTGGTTTTAGCTTCTTCCAGTTGCCGCCCCGATTCCGCGGTCTGCTGATCGAAGAAGCGCAGTTGCCCGCCGGGACGGTGAACCTCCATATGCTTATCGAGATAGGTGGCAGCCAACGACTTCAGCACGTGCGCCGCTAGTTCCGGATCTGAGGCGTCGTAAGTCACCGAGATCAGATTCGTTTTCTTGACCGCCTCGATGTCGAGCTGGTGAGCTAACTTCTTAGCCGCCCGTTCGACACGTGCTGCCTCTTCTTCGTGCGGCCGCAACCACCGCAGCCAATCATGCGCAGCAAGGGCGTTGGCTTCCGCCACGGGACGTAAAACGTCTTCGTCCTTCAGCAGCTCGGCTTCCGAATTCAATTCTTCTTCGGTCACCTCAACGCGAGAAAAATCCGGCGGTGCATTCGGTTGGGCGGTGACTGGCGGATCGGCCCTCTCTTTGCGAACCAATATGCTGAAGTGCGAACGGTACTTGGCCCCGGCAATCGCATAAACGACGGCGAGGAGCATCACCGATCCTGCCACTCCAAGCAAAACTCGTCGCTGGCGAAATAAAATGACCGCAAGCTCGCGCGCCGTGGGCGATGTAGATTCTTCGCGCTTGCGTATCAGGTTTTCGTCCTGCATATCGGTTCGTTTTTGGCTAGCTAGAATTGGCTTGCATCGACATACGCCCCAAACGAGGGTCTGCTGAGAAAAGGCTCGATTTTTGAAACTGCATTGCGCGGAACGAAGACGAGATCGCCCGGCTGCAACTGTGCGGCCTCAGACAAGCTCCTTTGCTTCAGCATTTTCTTGATGTCGTACACGTGCGCCTCGATCAGATTGTCATTTACATGACGAAACAGAAGCACCTGTGAGTGCTTGGCTTGATGGGTGAATCCGCCAGCAATTTCCACAGCTTCGACGATATTGGTGTCAGCCCGCAGTTGGTACTTGCCGGGATGGCCGACCTCGCCTCCGGCGACGAAATAGGGGTGTTCAAAATCTTTGAGAACCACGGTTACTTGGGGATCATGCAGGTACCCGGAATACCCGCGAATCACCGCCTGGCGAAATTCCTCAAGTGTTAGGCCCTGGGCTAAAACCGGGCCGGCATCTTTGAGGGCGACATACCCGTCGGGTTGAATGGTGAGAAGCTGGTCGAATTCGGGCGAAAGGGTGAAGCTTATCGCCACGATGTCACTACGAGTAAGCCGGTAAAGCGGGCGGCGCCCCTCAAGCTGAGGGTTTCCCGTGCCGTCCGCTTGCCCGGATTTTGCGGCCGCAGTTTCCGCATTCTCCCCGCCGGTCCCGGTTTGGCCGGCGGGAGAAGACAGGATGAGTGGGCCCAGGTCTTGCTTCGGCGTTTCCTCCTGAGCGAGTGCGGCCAGGCAAACTTGCAGTGCGACCAGAATGAGTCCTGCGCGTTTCATTTCCTTGTGATAGGGAGTCATTCGACGAGATCCAGTCTGGGATCAGATCTGTCGTTCAGCCCCGGCTCGCAAGGTATATTTAGGCCGCTTTGGCAGCAAGACATGGGAAGTGGCGTCTACCAAAGTGGTCATCAAGGCGGACACCCTGGCACCGCGACCAGCACATCGTCGCCACGATTCGACTTCGATGGAGACTGAGGACCACTCTACCTTCGCACTGTCTACGAAAGTGGACTTGCATGTTCGCGAAATCACAATGCGAGGCGACCGCCGGTCTGTCAGGGCGAGCAAATTTCTTGAAAAAGGGTGAGCAAAACCGAGAGGTATCGAATGGGCCGCTCCGCATTTTCACAGAGCAACGATTTTTCCCTTGCTTTTCCATGGTCGGGAAATGCGAATTCCCAATTTGAAAGTCGATCTCAAACTTTGTGAGCTCTTTCCTTGAGAGATAGTCGCACTCACTTTAATATGCAGCCAATCAATAATTTGCTTCGCTCCATTTTGGAGAACCCTGTTGATGACAGCCACTTCGTCGGCAATCGGCGTGCTGATTGCCGACTCGAGCCGCATGCAGGCAGAATTGCTGACCAGCGCCCTGCGCCGCCGCTCTGAGTTCCGGGTCTTCACCGGCCCAATCGAGGAAATTTCAATCGCCCAAGCGGTTTCCTCCACGCATGCTCGCGTAATGCTGTTCTCTCTGAACCACTCGGCCAATGTGGCATCGCAAATGATTGCCATGCGCCACATTCACCTTTCGTTTCCTGAAATCCCCAAGGTATTGCTGGTTGAGTCCTACAATCGCGAACTGGTCGTAAATGCATTTCGTTGTGGGGCGCGAGGAATTTTCTGCGTGTCGGATGCACATTTGCGCCTGTTGTGCCGCTGCATCCAGCGAGTGGCGGAGGGCCAGATCTGGGCCAACAGCGAGCAAATGGGGTTTCTGCTCGATGTCGTGTCAGAAGTTCCGACACTCCGAGTGCTGAACTCTCGCGGCGCCAAACTGCTTACGCCGCGCGAGGAGCAGGTAGTTGCGCTGGTCGCTGAAGGTCTTAGCAACCGCGACGCGGCACGCGAGCTGAAGCTGAGCGAGCACACGATCAAGAAGTATTTGTTCCGCATCTTCGACAAGCTGGGAATTTCATCGCGCGTGGAACTTGTGCTTTATGCGGTGAACCACGGCGTACCACTGGGGGCCGAGTGGCTGGCTGCGGCGAACAGCTCGCCGGAGGGGTGAAGCGGGAAGTTATGGGCAATCCGTCAACCTCAGAATCTGAGCGCAGATTTTTTCGGATGGCGTCATCCTGAGCACAGCCGTTCCTCAGGCGGAGCGCAGGACCTCCCGCTCAACGGCCGCCCCAGAGGAGATTCCTCGCCCCGCTGGCGAAAGCGCGGGGGCTTCGGAATGACGCCGACTCAACTGGCCGAATTCAAATTGATCCACTGTCTGGTTCTGGTTGGGTTTGAAAAGTCTCCCTGAAGGCCTGTATAAATCTCCCACGGAGCTTTTGTGGGCGAAGTGGAGCCAAAGCCGGAAGCTAGACCTCCAGTTCGCGGCCGGACCCTAATTCCTGCCGGGCTGCTGCTGGCCGCTCTGTCGCTCGTGGTTCTTTATACCAACCAAGGTGCTTTTCTCAGTCCGATTGCACTGGTTGTGGTAGCCGCCATTGGCATAGCAGCCCTCATGCTGCAGCGCCGCTTGCGCCCATCGCTTTCATCCCGGACTTTCGTAGCCGGAGATCGTTCGATTTCTAGTCGTGCGGCACTATGGCTGAATGCGCTGGGAGTTGCTTTTGGGCTGGCTGCTTTATGCGCTAATGTTCTTCACCGCGCGGCCTTCACATTTTTCGCCGCCTTGGTGGCAGTGGTTGCGTTTGCCGCCAGCGGGATCATTCTGATCAGCGCATTGCGAAAAACACGTATCTAGAACTCCAGCTCATCACGGACATTAGAACCTCTCAAATCGGCTAGAGGTTCCTCTGCTGCCAGATTTTGAAGGCCGATCTCGGTTGTTGTTCGGCAATTTTGACGTTCCCCACTGAGACGAAGCCGTAGAACAGCGTAGGTCTTAGCGCTGGCTACGGCTTGAATTCCATCGCCAGTGTCGTTGCTACGATCACCGGCTGACCGTCTACGCGGTAAGGCTCGAAGCGCCACCACCGCATTGCTTGAATAGCCGACTGCGCCAACACCTCCGGTCCATTTCGAGCGCTGACATCGAGAACGGAACCGTCGCGCCCGATTACAACGTCCAGGACGATGACTCCCTGGAGTTTCTTTGAACGGGCTGCCGCAGGATACTCCGGGTCAACGCGGTGTTTCACTAGTTTCTGCATCACATCGGCTGAGACCTGGACCTGTGGGCGAGTGGGGGCCAATGCCGCTTCATCTTTACTCATGCCCGCTTCTAATGCTTTCCATCCGTGGTTCCAGTTCCACCACCAGGTCAACCCCGCCACGGCGAGCACCAGCGGAACGACCCACCAGCCCCAGCCTCCTGGGCCGCGCCGGCTTGGGACAGTTCCGCTTTTCTCACCCTTCGGAGATTCGCTTGGAATCTTCGTGTGCTCGGCGGCCGGCCTTTGTTCGGTGGTTCGCCTCTGTTCTGAGGCGGGCAGTGCCGACCCCACCGTGCTGATCCAGTCCCGGATCATAGCTCGTTGTTCTGGCGGCAGGTTGACAAATCCCATGCCCGAGAAGAACTTCGTGCAGTGTTTCACCACGGCTCGCGTATGCAGCAGCTCAGCAGCCATGGGCAGCAGAATCTCGACGGCAACCGCTTCGCCCGGTAGCAACTCTCCTGCGAGCACCGCGGCCAGACCACCCTCGCATAGGTTGACCGCACGGCCGGGAAGAATGTCGGGAACCCCTGAGCGCAGAACAATCGCATTGATCGGTACATGGAGTGCGCGCCGCTCAGTGCGGCGCCGCGAGGGTCGATCCCAGCTTTGCGCTTGAGGCGCTGTTTCCATAGACTTGTGAAAAATCCGAAAAGAGACAGAGTTACGCAGGCGCAGCAAACAAATCCAAAAAGGCTCTTCTACGTAGTGCAGTTACCCTTTCCGCGTCAACTCAACGACTTGACTGCCGTTGGCGATCAAGACGACGTTCGCCATTCCGATAAACAGGCCGTGCTCAACGATCCCTGGCATATCGCTCAGGGTTCGCGCCAGCGCCTCAGGATTTCGGATTTCTCCGAAGCGGCAATCGAGAATGTGGTTGTGCTCGTCGGTCAGGAACGGATTGCCCTTCGCATCGCGCCTGAGTTCCACCTTTGCGCCTAAAGCCTGAATCTTTTTTGCGACTACTGGCTGGGCGAACTTGATCACTTCCACCGGCAGCGCAAATTTCCCCAGCACGGGAACTCGCTTGCTGGAATCAACGATAATCACATACTGCTTTGTCGCCGAGCCGACAATTTTTTCGTGCAGCAGCGCCCCGCCACCGCCTTTGATCAAACGCAGTTGTTCATCGACCTCGTCTGCGCCGTCGACGGTGACGTCGATTTCAGGATGTTCCTCGAACGTGGTCAGGGGAATACCCAGGCTGGCAGCCTGTTCACCGGAACGGTCGGAGGTGGGTATAGTCTGGATGCGCAAACCTTTTTTGACTTCTTGGCCTAGCAGGTCTATGAAGAATGCAGCCGTAGAGCCGGTTCCCACACCGACAATCTGGCCGTCCTTCACGAATTTCAAGCTTGCGCGTGCAGCTGCTTCTTTTTCTTGTTCGTGTGCCATAAAAAGCGGCTTTTGGCCGTTAGCTCTTGGCTCTCAGCCTTTCGTTCACGCAGTGGAATATGCTCACAGAAAGATTAAGACTAAAGGCTAAGAGCTCAGAGTCCAAAAACTGGTTATGTCAAACTGTTCTCTACATAAAGCAAATATCCTGCCAACGCCAGTCCGAATAGGACCGTCAGAATCGTCACCAGATCGACAATGAATCCCGCCGGCTCAAACTTGCCTTCATCCAGCAATGCGCGGGTTTTTCTATAACGGAAGAGTCCGGCAACCACCATCGCCACTCCAGCGACAATCGAGATCATGCCCATCCAGACGGAAACTCCAGTGCTTCGTGTGGGGTGCCCCTGAAATGCCCCGAGTTGGCGCAGGGCGATGGCGAAACGGCCGATAGCAAATCCGAACACCACGATGGCCACGCTGGTCCGTACCCATGCCAGAAAAGTACGCTCGTTGGCGAGATGATCGCGTGCTCGATTGGAGTCTTCTGGCATTTTTTCGGGAATGGCCGCATTATTCCATATCTTTATGATGCCAGCGCGCCCACCCCGGCAACATTCTTGATCAGATC
>JASIEN010000680.1 GCA_030045935.1 Candidatus Sulfotelmatobacter sp. | reverse complement strand
TGCGGATCGCGGAAGAAGCGCAGCATGGCGTCTTCTTCCATGAGCTTGTGGATGCCGGGGCCGAGTTTGTCTTCGTCGGCGCGGGATTTTGGTTCAATTGCGAACGTGATCGCCGGCTCAGGGAGCTTCACGCGCGGATATTGAATCGGGGCAGATTTATCGCCCAAAGTATCGCCAGTTAAAGTGTCTTTTAATTTCGCGACCGTGCCGATGTCGCCGGCGTGAAGCTCATTTACCGGCACCGCCGTCTTCCCCTGCATGATGGAAATGTGCGAGAGCTTTTCGGCGGAGTTGCGCGAAAAATTCTGCACCATGGATTCATTCTTCAGAACACCGGAAAAAACCTTGAAGTAAGAAATGCGTCCGGCGAAAACGTCGTTGACGGTCTTGAAAACGTAGATCGAGACTGGCTCGGCGTCGGTTTCGTGGCGCTTGGGGGCGTCTCCGTTGCCGGAGGAGGAGGGTTCGCCGGTGACCCATTCGTGCTCGGATGGCGCGGGCGTGTAGTCGACGATGAAATCCATGACGCGGTCGGCGCCGATATTGCCCAGACCTGAGGCGAAGACGACAGGGAAAATTTTGTCTTCGCGAATCGCGTTATGCAGCGCGGGAACCAGGTCTTCTTCGGCGAGCGTACCGGAGTCGAAGAACTTTTCCATCAATTTGTCGTCACCTTCGGCTACCAGTTCGACCAATTTTTCGTGTGCGGCTTGCGCCTGATCTTTCAGATTGGCGGGAATATCGGTTTCTTTGCCTTTGCCATTTCCGCCCATTTCGTAGGTGTATGCCTTCATTCGAACCAGATCGATCACGCCAGACAGATTTTTTTCTGCGCCGATGGGCAGTTCTATGGGAATCACTTCGCGGCCGAAAGCATTCGTCAACGAATCGAGCACGCGCTCGGCGTTGGCGCGTTCGCGGTCCATGCGACTGACGACGATCAGACGCGGTGTCTTATATTCGTCGCAGTCTTTCCAGACTTTTTGCGTGACCACTTCGACTCCGGCTACGCCGTCGACAACGACGATGGCGGCATCCACCACGGGCAGAACCATCTTGGCTTCGTGGACGAACATGTTGAAGCCGGGTGTGTCGAGAATATTGATTTTGGTTTTGTCCCACTCGGCGTAGGCGGCGGTGGCTGCGATCGACATCTTGCGGGCGATTTCTTCTTCGTCGTAATCGGTTGTGGCTAAGCCTTCATCCACCCGGCCCAGCCTGGGCGCAGCGCCCGCGGTGTAGAGCATGGCCGACACCAGCGTGGTTTTGCCGGCCTTGCCGTGGCCGACCATGGCAACATTACGAATGTTTTCTCCAGAATAAACTTTCACGATGAGGCTCCTTCGCAGGCGTGGAACAGACACGGCCCAGAAGAGGATCGAGCAGGACAGGCCAGCCCAACATCACCCGCCAAAACTATGGATGCTAACACGCGGAATGTGGGAGGCTCAACTGCTGAAAGCCCGGACGAATCAGCCCGTTTCGTTGTAATCCTGCTGGCCGCTCGTTATTCTGAGGATGTGAGCGGCGTCTTTCTGACGGCCGAGTGGCGCGACCTCCTTATGCTCAATTACGAGGTCGAGGGGAGTCTGCTGCAGAAGCTTGTCCCGTCCGGAACAGAGCTCGACCGGTGGCAAGAGCGTGTCTTCTTGAGCTTGGTCGGCTTCCGTTTCCTGAATGCAAGGGTGTTTGGCCTTTCTATTCCTTTCCATCGCAACTTTGAAGAGGCGAATCTGCGTTTCTATGTGCGGCGGGAAAAAGAAAATGAGGTCAAACGCGGCGTCGTGTTCATCCGTGAGGTCGTGCCGCGCTGGGCCGTCGCGACGGTCGCGCGCTCCTTTTATAACGAGAATTATGTCGCTCTGCCGATGGTGCATTGCATTGATGGCAAGCCCCTGTCGCGAACTGCCGAATACTCGTGGAAGTCGAGAGAGGGTTGGAATCGGATGTGGGGCCGCGCCCACGGCGAGCCCGCTTTCCCCGGTCCGGGCTCACAGGAGGAGTTTATCGCCGAACACTACTGGGGTTACGCCGCACAGCGGGACGGAGGCTGTGTTGAATATCGCGTCGCCCATCCGCGGTGGAGAGTCTGGAAAGCCCAGGACGCGGCCTTCGAGGGGAACGTCGAGGAGATCTACGGTTCCGAGTTCATGACGTTGCTGGGGACCAAACCAACATCTGCTTTCTTAGCTGAAGGTTCGGAGGTTTCCCTTTATCGTGGGAGAAGGCTCCAAGGTTATGGCCAACCATAATCAGAAACGGCATCCGCATGTCTGGGTTCTTTACGACAATCAGTGCGGATTCTGTTCGAAATGGGTACAGTTCTGGCGACGGACACTTGCCAAGCGGGGCATCGGCGTCGCTGGCTTGCAGGAACCTTGGGTTGGCGAACGATTGAAGCTCACCGGGCAGGAACTACTACACGATATTCGTCTGCTGACAAAAGATGGCGGCCTTGTCTCTGGAGCCAATGTCTATCTCTACGTCACTCGGCGTATCTGGTGGGCCCGGCCATTTTATGCCGTCTTTAGCTTGCCAGGGTTTAATCGCCTCCTGCATGCTGGATACCAATGGTTCGCGCGCAACCGCCAGCACATTTCCCACACCTGCCGATTGTCGCCCGAACCCCAGGGTAGCTTTGATCCGAAAGGCATCGGCCGTCCGCGGACGTAGCTATGCTCAAACGCCAAACCGGTGTATCATCGCCGTCATGCTGGGTAACCGGACCAACGATCAATGGATCGCGCAATACGCGACCAGCCATCAGCATCCGGTAAATCGGTTGTGCCATACGCTGGGGATTCCGACGATCCTGTTGGCCGTTGCGGTTTTTGTAGCCAGCATTTTTGTGCATAAATTGTGGATCTGCGCGCTTGCGCTGTTCGTCATCGGTTGGATCTTTCAATTCGTCGGACATGCGTTTGAAGGCAAGCCGCCCGAGTTTTTCCACGACTGGCGATTTTTATTGGTCGGCGTCCGCTGGTGGTGGGCCAAGATTCATGGCAGGGCCTGATCGACCGCAACCTTAGCCCTTCGACGCACATCACAGTCAAAGCTATCCTAAGCAAGTCCATGTTCCCCCAGCTTGCCCGCTTCACTGATTTCGGAATTCTTCCTGCTTCGACTGATGGTTGCCGTCGTTTTTCTGACCAGCGGCTATGGCCATCTCACACATTCCGCGGAGCGCGCGAAGAGCATCGGCATGTCGCAGGGGTTCACCATTTTGCTAGGAGCGGCCGAGGTTGCCGGCGGCCTGAGAGTCACGTTCGGTGTGCTGACGCAACTTCCCGCCATTGGCTCATTCTTATTATGCTGGGCTCAATCTCGATGAAAACATTTGTCTGGCACATGGGGTTCAGGGGCGAGAAGTCGTATGGATGGCATTCTCCTGATGTTCGTGAACATGAATTTGGTGATTGCATCTACCGATGGCGGGGCGTGTGCGTTGATCGGTGAGTTCTGCTTGTTTCCGCCGACATCTGAAAGTGAAATTGGCCGGGCAATTGCATCTTTCTTATTCGAACGAGGTCGCGCTTGCGACTTCGCCCATCACCGGCGAATTGATTTGTGCTGTGCCGGCGATTTCGGCTTGTCCGCTCTACGTTCCGCCCGGGCTTATGGCGGTTACCACGATCAGCCTGACGTTTGGCGGATTTCATTGGAACGGCCCGCGGCAGATTTATGTGGAGTTTCGCTATCGTTTCGATATTGATGCCGACGCCCGGGAAGAACCTTTAACACAGAGGACTCAGCGTCACACGGGGTAGGGCCTTTCGTTAGAATGGAATGATGTGCGATTACAAGCCGCAAAGCTTCGAAAAGAGCCGTCGCGAAGAAACGCCAAGGTAAAAACAAGGCACGATGCTGAGGCACCATTGATGAATCGAATGCGTTACCGATTTCTGATTGTATTCGCTCTTGGGCTAACGGCCCTCGGCCTTGCCTGCAACCGGTCGAGGTCGCCGGAGCAATCTGCCAAGCGGTACGCGCTGAAGGGCAAAGTTGTGTCGATTGACAAGAATGCGGGCACGGCCAACATCGATAACGAGCCCATCCCGGGGTTCATGGATTCGATGGTCATGTCCTACGACATCAAGCCGGCGTCCATGCTTTCGCAGTTGCAACCGGGTGATGCGATCACCGCCGACGTGGTTGTCGGGCCTGACAAATACTGGCTGGAAAACGTGAAGGTCACGGGACATTCGTCCGGGCCCGCGGGAAAGCCTGTATCGAGCCTGCATATTCCTTCTCCCGGTGATGACGTGCCGGATTTCAAGCTGGTCAATCAAAGCGGCAAGAGCATTTCGCTGCATCAATATCGCGGCCAGACTTTGCTGCTTACACTGATTTATACGCGCTGCCCCTTTCCCGATTTCTGTCCGCGAGTGAGTCACGAATTTGCAGAAATCGACAGACAGGTGCGCGCTGATCCGGCGCGCTATGGCAGGACGCATCTGTTGAGTATCAGCTTCGATCCTGCGCATGACACACCTCGAGTTCTGCGCGAATATGGATTCTCGGTCGCTGGCAGCAAAGATTCGTCATTGTTCGCGCGCTGGGACTTTGCGGCAGTGCCGAAGCCAGAGTTGCCGGAATTTGCCGATTATT
The DNA here is from genome assembly GCA_030045935.1 of Candidatus Sulfotelmatobacter sp. GTDB lineage: Bacteria > Acidobacteriota > Terriglobia > Terriglobales > Acidobacteriaceae > Sulfotelmatobacter. Next base: position 6,577 of record JASIEN010000680.1, on the reverse strand, counting down.
TTGCGCTCACATATAAGGAGGAAGGCGGATTGATTACGCATTCACTGAGCACGGCGGTGATTTCTGCCGATGGGAAGATTTTCAAGTGGTATCACGGGGCAGACTGGCAAGCGAGCGACGTGTTGCAGGACATTACCGCGGCGAAGGCGAGCTGAGAGCGTGGCATCATCCCTTCGGCAAGCTCAGGACAAGCTCTCGCCCCGCGGCCCTTCGCCGCCCTTGGCTAAAGCCGAGGGTCTACCTGAAAACGTGGGGCTTCGGAATGATGCCACAAAAGGGTCATGATCTGGTACCCCACAAGAATTAGTGACGAGTCCTATGAAATACATACTTGTTCTTTTATCTGTTTTCGGCATCGTGGTTTCATCGCTCGCCTTGCACGAGCACTACCGCGAGGGCGACTCGCCTTGCAGCATCAATGAGCGCTGGGACTGCGGCATTGTCAACCACAGTCCGTATGCGGTGGTGAAAGGCACGGGCATTCCCGTGGCTGTGCTGGGCATTGCAGGATATATGCTGATGGGAGTGCTTGCCTGGCGAAAGGTTTACCGTCTGGTGTTGCTGTTCGCAGCGCTGGGACTTGCATATTCGCTGTATTTGGCTCACGTCGAGAAGGATATTCTGGGAGTGTGGTGCATCTACTGCGTAATCTCACTGGGAATTATTTCTATCATGACGTTGCTGGCGCTAGGAGCGGCGTTCTTCCCCGGTGGGCGATTTCCTGTTGCAACGTCCAGATAAGGTTCCGCTAGGTGTCGTGAACCGATTTAATGCAAGCGGGTGGCTGGCGCATGATGGCGTTTGTACAAGGCGCTCGCGATTGCTAGCCTTTGTGTAATCAGCCCACATCTCACCGCCGCGCCCGCATGGCGTCGGTCTCTTGTGAATTGATGTATCCGGCCAAACAGGAGACATCGCAATGGGGCCCCTTCCTAACAAGCCTATCCCGCCGCGCATCTGCTGGATCTGCGGCAGACCGGTGCAACTCGAAGAGTGCAAGGTAGATGAACACGGCCTGGCGGTGCACGAAGGATGCCAGGCCTTAAAACTGTCGCTGCGCAACGTGGAGTCGGTCCACAGTTTCCGACCACCCTTGCAGCCCGCCGGCACGACGAGGGTGCTACAATTTCCCAAGAAGGTGGGTAAGGCAAGTCCTCGCTGAATCAGATTTACTGGGTACTGATTCATGAGAGCTGACGCAAGAAAAATCGAACAGACGCAGTTTCTGAGCGGCTGGAAAGACATCGCGAACTATCTTGGAAAAGGTGTTCGTACCGTGCAGCGCTACGAACGTGAGCTGGGTCTTCCTGTGCGGCGTCCCGCTGGCAAACCGCGGGGATCAGTAGTAGTAACACGGGCCGAAGTCGACGCCTGGGTTGCGGCGAGTCCAATCCGTGCGGCATTTCAGTTGATACGACCTGCCGATAGTGTGGATCTGTCCCACACCATACGTCGGGGCATGCAGGAAATGGTCCGCCTGCGAGAACAAATGACATGGCTGCAAAACGAGCTAAGAATCTCAGTCGACGTGTTGCGTGCCACTGTTGCAATCGTTCGCGAATCCTCTGCGACTCACTTTCAAAACGTAGTGGGTCCTTTTTCATTAACCAATTTCGATTCTGGACCCAGAAGTATTCTTGAGCCGGTGTACGCTTCTCCAAAACGCGCGAAGGCAAGTTAAGTAGAGCGTGCAGAAAAGCCCGGCCTCAAATTAGTAAAAGTCCAACAACTGTAACCCCGCCGCGGGCATCCGAGGACTTATGCCTCAGCAAAAACGCCCAGCACGCGAACTGAGTTATGCGGCGCCGAAACCTACAGTGAGAGATATCCTGGAGACTCGTTTCGAGTCGAACCGGGTGAATATCGATTTTCTCAAGATAGACGTGCAAACGGCCTTGACTTTTTCGCGGTTAGCGCAGCAGAGCGCGCCGGGAGAAAAGAGAGACCGTAACCGGCGGAACGCGCGACGCGGCTACGATACCATTCTGCGGCTGATTGAAAAAGTTTGCCTCTCGGACTCGGATGCTAAATCGATTGGCGGGCAACTGCTTCGCCTGAAATCGGAATTAGAGCAATTGGGCGAAATCTTCTAAGCCGCTTTGGTTCTTTTCCTTCTTCTTTGTGCAGGCTGGGTACGGGTGTTCAAATCGGGCCCAGCCGCGCGCATAGTTGCTATTTGCGGTTCCCGACAAACTCGGAGATGTCGAGCATCGTGAGAACCACACCGTCGATTTTGTTTTCCAGCGTGCGGTAAGGGGTGATGCGCAGCCTGTAAGACTTGCCGTCCCCGGCAGTCACGCGCTCGCTTTTCATGTTAATGTCGCGCATGACGTCGAGCATCCAGCGCTCAAGCTGGGGAATGTCGAGATTCAGGTGCAGGTGGGTGAGCGCCTTGCCTACATCGGCGTCGGAAAAACCAAAAACCCGTTCTGCTTCGGGCGTGCAGCGGCGGATATGCAGGTCTTCGCCGAGCATGATCATGGGAATAGTCGCGCTATTCAGCAGGTTGATGAGATCGTTACTGAGTTGGGCAAGCTGCGAATTGCGATGCTGGATTTCTTCGTTGACTGTATTCAGTTCCTCGTTAGCGGACTCCAGCTCTTCTTTCGAAGTCTGCAATTCTTCGTTCGTGCTCTGGAGTTCCTCGTTGCCCGACTGGATTTCTTCGTTGGCCGACTGCAACTCTTCATTGGTCGCCTCCTGAGACTCGATGATCGACTGCAGATATTCCTTGGTGCTGGCAAGCTCCTGCTTGAGTTGCGCGATCTGAACTTCTTTGCCATCGGAAGGTTCCCTGCTTGAGTGTTTCTGAGGTGGTTTGGCCGGCGGCAGCGTTTTGTGGTCTTTTTCCTCGAAGAGCACAAGGAAATGGCGCTGATCGCGCGCCGGGGTGCGAAAAGGAATGACTTCCAGGTTGACGGTCAGGGATTCGTTGCCGTCCTCTACGGTCACGCCTTCCTGGGATACGGAAACCCCGTTTTTCCGGGCTTTCTCAATCAAGGTGCGCAATTCGTAGAGCAGGCCGTGGCGGGCCATCTTGAGCAGGTTGAGGCTGGCCCGGCCGGTGGGAAGTTCGAGGTAACGATTGGTTCTGCCTCGGGATTGCAGAATCTCTAATTGGTCGTTCACGACCACGGCCGAGGGGACGTATTTGGAAAGCAACAGGCGATCGGCTTCGCGCTGCACATCAGCCGGCGGCTTCGGCGGCTCTTCTGTTCTTTCGCGCTGCTGCCGCTCGTGGCCTTGTTGGGGGGGAGAGCCCGCGCTGATTGTCAGACCAAAGGTGACGGGCGAAGGCACCGCTTTTTTCTGGTAGATCTTGCTCTTGCGGTCGACGAGATCGAAGATTTCGGCCCCGGAACCGAGCAGGCCCTCGGTGTTGCCCACCAGCAGGAAGCCGGCCGGTTTCAGGGCATAGTGAAAGATGGGGATCACTTTTTTCTGCAGCACCGGGCTGAGGTAAATCAAGACGTTGCGGCAACTGATCAGGTCCATGCGCGAGAAAGGCGGGTCGCTGAAGACATTTTGCCGGGCGAAGACGCACATATCGCGAATCGATTTTGAAATCTGGTAATTGCCGTTGATTTTGTGGAAGAAGCGGCGCAGGCGGACCTCAGAAACTTCAGCGGCGATGTTCTCCTTGTAAATCCCTGAGCGCGCATGCTGAATGGCACTCTCGCTCAAATCGGTGCCAAAGATTTGCACGGGAATTTCCAGACGCATTTCGGAAAGCATTTCGACCAGAGAAATAGCGTGCGAATAAGTTTCCTCGCCCGTAGAGCAGCCGGGAACCCAGACGCGGATGGGCTCGGAAGAAGAGCGGTCGGCCAAGAGTCTGGGATAGACGACCTCGCGCAGGCTCTCGAAAACCTCTGGGTTGCGGAAGAAACTGGTGACGTTGATCAGAACGTCGCGATAGAGCGCCTCGATTTCCTGCGGATTGCGGTGGAGCAGTTTTACGTAATCGCCCAGATCGGTGATCTGATTGATGTTCATGCGGCGCAGGATGCGGCGGCGGATAGTGGCGATTTTGTAATCGACGAAATCGACCTTGCTGAAAGTTTTCAACAGGCGAAAGATTTCCTTCAGCAGGCGGTCTTTGCCGTCGAATTCCTCTCCTCCCTCGCCGATCTTTTTTGCCGGCTGCTTCTGAATGTTCATCAGTTCTTGGGCAATACGGTCAGGAGGGAGGACGAAGTCCACTACTCCGGAGGCGACGGCGCTGTTGGGCATGCCGTCATATTTGGCGGTTTCGCTGTTCTGGGCGAAGGTGATGCCCCCGGCGCTCTTGATGGAGAGCAGCCCGACTGTGCCATCGTTGGCTGTGCCGGAGAGGATTACGCCGATCGCGTTTGACATCTGGTCGTCGGCGAGCGAGCGGAAGAAGGTATCCACGGGCATGTGGTGACTTCTCCCTTCACGTTTTTCCAGGTGCAGCACACCGTCGGAAATCGTCATGTCGGAATTCGGGGGAAGAACGTACACCCTGTTGCATGCAACGAGCATTCCTTCCGCGGCCTGCACCACCGGCATGCGTGTGGTGCGGGAAAGCAGTTCCACCATCGCACTCTCATGAGTGGGGTCGAGGTGAGGGATAAATACCAGCGAGAGGCCAGGTTCTGGCGGCAAGGCGCGCAAGAGGTTGCTGAAAGCTTCCAGCCCTCCCGCGGAGGCACCGATGGCGACAATGGGAAACGGGGCGCGCCTGGTAGGGTCGCTGGCCGGCGCGGTCCTGGATTTGGCGCTCTTTACAGGCTGCTGGATTGACTTTCCTTTCTTCTTTTTCGATGCGTTTTTTGATGTGCTCGGCATGATGATGCTCCGAGAGTGGGTAAGTCTGGAAAGCGATAGCTTCCGTTGGGAACGGACAATTTTAATCCAAGGGCGCGAAAGAAGACAAAGTCAGTGCTGACACGTTTGCTCGATGTTCGCTGTCGCACATTGTTGACTGGCACGGTGATAAAGGCTTAGGTCATTTCCGCATGACGATCTGGGCGGGTTATTAGTTGCAGGTCGAAACAGCTGAGCAGATGATGCTTTTCGCGGGCAGGAAGCGCCCGCGCCACACATGCCTCAGCTCCTCCATTTAAGCGTAACCGGGCCTGACATCGGGTGCTTCATTTCGCTGCCGGTGCGCTTCGCTTCGAGATGAGCGGCCTTCAACTGAAAATACCATTTCGCGGGACGATCGGCGTCGTCGATCAGCATGAGATGCGGGTTGTACTTGAGGCCTTCGGCCTGCAACTCCATGGTGCGGCGGTCTTGCTCGACAAATTTTCCAAATACATATTTCAGCAGGTCGGCGCCGAACGGCAGCCAGCGAAAAATATTCCATTCGGCAACGACGTCAATGCGGCATTGATTGCGCGTGATCGGGGTGACGGTCGTCAGCGATGAAAACCAATATTTTCCTGCGCGAATGACTTCACCGCGCAGGTTGGGCAGGACGAAATCGATGGTCGTGGTAATCGAATCCGCGTCGGCATACAGCCGCAACAGTTTGTAGGGAGCCGAGTTCGAGCTGGGCGTGTGCGCGCTCATGCGGAAGCCGTTGGGAATTGGCTCGAAGTTCTTTTTCTTTTCGTGAATGCTACGCCGGCTACGCCACCACCAGGCCTGGTGAACGAACGGTCCATGTGCCGGATCCATAAGCCCGATGATGCCGTGATCGACGCTGACCGGCATGTCGGCGGTAAGGTAAGCGGTTTTGAATTTCTCGCTGAACTTCTCGATGACCGGTGCGGCATCGGGAGCTTCTTGCGGCGCAGTGAAGCCCGCGCTGGACGGACCGGGATCGGGTATGTAGACCCAAATAAAACCATCCTGCTCTTCGCAAGGATAACTGCCCCCGTAAATGCGCTCGATCTTCAAATGCTGATCAGATGTGAGCGACGGAATCAGTTCGCACTGGCCGTTGTGAACGTCGAACTGCCAGCCGTGATATGAGCACTCCAGGATTTCGCCATCGAACCGGCCGCAATGCAGCGGCATACCGCGGTGCGGACAGGAATCGCGCAGGGCAAAAGGATGCCCTTGGCGATCGCGCCCAATCACGAGCGGAATTTCCAGCAACATGGCTTTGTGCAATTGGTTGCGATGCACACGATGCGCTGGCAGGGCGCGGTACCAGAAGCCGGTAAGCATCACCGAATCGGGGGCCTGGCGCTGTGGGGATTCAATTTCGGACATGAACATTTCGGCTGGTTTTAATACTTGATTGCCGATTGAACCCTTATGCTACCATTCGCGGGATTTGGGAACGCAGGGTTTGTGCGGAGGGTCCGTATGGAATTTGTCGGGCATTTTCGCAGGCTCACCCCTATACAACGGAACACGTTCGTGGCGTGCTTTCTGGGCTGGTCGCTGGACGCCTTCGACTTCTTTATTCTTACCTTCTGCGTCAGCGCGATTGCGACACAATTCCAGGCCAAGATTTCGGCCGTGGTGGCGGCGATCACGTGGACTCTGGCCATGCGCCCGGTGGGCGCATTTTTGTTTGGGGTCATGGCCGATCGTTTCGGGCGCAGGGTCACGCTCATGATCGACATCATCGCCTATTCGATCTTCGAGTTGGGGT
>JASIEN010000679.1 GCA_030045935.1 Candidatus Sulfotelmatobacter sp. | reverse complement strand
TTCACCGCGTTTCTGGTGGAACGAACCTTCCCTGGATTCTCTGTCGGCAACGAAGAACACAAGCTGGGCATTCGTGGATCGTCGACCTGCCCGATCATCCTGAACGATTGCAGAGTCCCGGTTGAAAATCTTCTCGGCGAAATCGGCAAAGGCCACGTTATCGCCTTCAACATTCTCAATATCGGGCGGTTCAAACTGGGAGCGATGTGCGTCGGCGGCGGCCGCGTGTCGCTTGAAAGTGCGATCTCCTACGCCAAACAGCGCAAAGCCTTCGGCAAAGTCATTGCCGACTTTGGACTGGTGCGGGAAAAAATCGCCAACATGGCGACGCTGCTCTACGTGGGCGAATCTCTCGTGTATCGAACTGTCGGCATGATGGATGTTGCTCTCAGCGAAGTCGACAAATCGGGATCCGACGCGATCAAGGAAGCCCGCAAGGCCATCGAGGAATATGCAGTCGAGTGCTCCATCCTGAAAGTTTGGGGTTCGGAGATGATCGACTACGTGGTTGACGAAACGCTGCAAATTTACGGCGGCTATGGCTTCGTCGAGGAATATCCCGCCGAGCGCGCCTATCGCGACGCTCGTATTAACCGTATTTTTGAAGGTACGAACGAAATCAATCGCCTCATCATCACGGGATTTCTGCTGAAGCGTGCTATGAGCGGACAGTTACCCTTGATGCCCGCGATTAAGAAACTGATGGACGAAGTTCTCTCCGGACCATCCATGGGTGAGGACATCGAAGGACCGCTGGCCGAAGAACAGAAACTGGTGAGTCAGGCGAAGAAACTGGGTCTCTTCGCAGCCGGATCGGCCACGCAGAAATATATGCAGGCGATTCAGGATCAACAGGAGATCATGGGCGCGATCGCCGACATGACGATCGAAACGTATGCGATGGAATCGGCCGTGCTGCGTGCACAAAAGATCGCCGAAGTAAAAAGGGAATCGGCTGCTTCACTGCCTATCGCTATGACACGAATTTACCTTTCGCAAGCGATGGAAAAGGTGGAGTCCGCGGCGAAGAAAATCATCGCTGCGGTCGCCGACGGTGACATGCTGCGAACGCAACTGGCGATTCTTCGCCGGCTCGCGAAATACGAACCGTTCAATACGATTGAACTTCGACAGCAGGTCGCGCAGAGAATGATCGAGCGGGGAAAGTACACGCTGGGGTAGGGAAAAACCAACCACAGAGGCCAGAGCAGCATAGCTGCCCGGCGTGGTCTGTTGTTTAGCCGCTCCTCTTCAATTCTTCCATCACGCTCTGAATAAGTTCTTTCGCGTCGGTGAGGTTCTTCATGATGATCTGAATATCCATGACCGGCTTGCCCGGCCAGCGCTGGCTCTGGCAATAAACTCCATGTTGTCCCACCAGCGCCATGGCATCCGTGATTGCGTCCATGGTGACGGCGAGGCGTCCGCGCGGCACACCCATCATGGTCTCGTAATGCTCCAGTTCTTCCTGCTTTTCTTCGAATACCGGCATGGGAACGATTGTAACTGCATCGAAAGCTGAGGCATAATCAGCTTTCGACTTTTCAGGTCATCCGTCAAAGCAATTAGCACTTGGCAATTAGCCTTTGGCCGCAGAATTTTTCGAGGCTCATGCACTCCCAAATGGCCGAATGCCAAGCGCTGAATGCCTACGTGTTGCATACCAGGAGAACTCATGAGAAACCGAATCGTCAGTCGCGCTGTCTTTACGATCCTTATCAGCTACGCCGCTTTCGCCCAAATGGGCGGAGGCAAACCCAGCCCTTCCGCCTCTGCAAGCTGCGATCTCGGCGGAGGCAAGACCATCAAGACCGATTACTCCAGCCCGCGCATGAGAGGCCGCAAGATCTATGGCGATCTGGTGCCTTACGATGAGGTCTGGCGTACCGGTGCCAACGAAGCCACTACCTTTGTGACTAATTCTGAACTGCTCGTTGGCGGCACACATGTGCCCGCGGGCAGCTACACGATTTTCACGGTGCCCGGCCACGACAGTTGGAAGCTCATTATCAACAAGAAAACTGGCGAATGGGGTATTCCGTACAAGTACCAAAGTGACGAACTGGCGAGAGTCGACATGAAGGTGTCCAGGCTGCCTTCGCCCGTAGAAGACTTCACGATTTCCTATGAAAAGAATGGCGATGGCTGCATGATGCACCTCGATTGGGAAACCACGCGCGTCTCGGTGGAAATCAAGCCGTAGATTTCGTTCTCGACGGCTTCCCGCGGCGTTACAATTCTCTCAAAGAATTTCTCCACGGGAGGTTTCCCCCATGCCCGTTTACGACTATATTTGCCTCGATTGCCATGAAACCTTCGAACTGGTCCTCAGCCTAAATGAACACGAACACGAAGTCTCGAAGTGCCCCAAATGCGGCAGCACGAACATTGAGCAGGAGGTCGCTGCGTTTTTCGCGGTGACCTCGAAGAAGAGCTAGCTGTGGAATAATAGGTGGTGGCAGTGATTCCGGTGACGACGACTTGGAGGAGAAGCTTTATCGTTTTTAGTGACGGATCGCCAGTCAAGTGCCATCCGGCGATATGGATTCAGCAAGATAACACGACGAATTCAGGGTTTCCCTGGGCGGACCTGCAATGCGTTTATCGCTTGCTGCGCTTCGGCAATTCCGGGATCGAACTTTACGGCCGCCTCATAGGCCGC
>JASIEN010000678.1 GCA_030045935.1 Candidatus Sulfotelmatobacter sp. | reverse complement strand
TGCCGATGCGCTGCATGATGACAGCATGCTGGCTGGCGCGAGGCAGGGTGAGCATGAGCGTTTCGCCCGTGGCGGTTTGTGCCTGGACAAGGTTGGCCATCGCGAACACCACGCTAAACAAAACAAGCAGAGGGATCTTACGCATGGGAAGCTCCTTTTGGCCACCGAAGACCGGCGGCCGCTTTGTTTAAGACCGATTTTCTTGGATGGAAATCCCGAACCGATACATGAGCCGACGCTGCTTTTAGACGAATGGAACCTGGCAAAGTGAGCGAAACCTAACAGTTGGCCGGGGAGGTTTGAACGGAGATTAAATTTTTTATGGCCGAAATCCCAGCTTGACAAAAATCCCCTTACGAGGCACAATCATCTAGGCGAACAAAAAGCGAATACGCCTCCGGCTCGGCTCCGGCGTTCCCTGAAATTTCTTGAGGATTCTATGTCTTCCGCAGTGATTTCCACTACGGCGGCCCAGGGCCGCTTTTTTGTTTTGGATGATGAAATGAACCCGGAAGCAGCCTCTGGCTCAATTGTCCCGGATTGGCGTCATCCTGAGCGCAGCTGTTTTGGTAGACCCCCGATCTTAAGCCGGGGGCGCGCGGAGCACGGCGGAGCGAAGGATCTCGCGTGGATCGATCCTAACGCCAGTCATCTTCAATCAGCAATCAGTACTCGACAATCACAAATTTTAGCCAGCGTGGTGCCAGCTTCACGGCTCGAGGTCCGTCCTGCGCCTGAAATGGTTTCGAGCGGCATCACTGCCATCGATGCGCTTACCGGAGGTCTGCCGCGCGGCTGCCTGACTGAAATCTGCGGGCCCGCTTCCTCCGGGCGCACAACTTTGTTACTGGCTGCGCTGGCTGCGGCTACGCAGCGGGGAGAAGTTTGTGCCGTGGTAGATGCCGGAGACGCGCTCGATCCGCAGTCTGCTGCCGATGCCGGCTTAGATTTGGAGCGGATGTTGTGGGTGCGCTGTGGGAAAAGTCCATCGCCCCAAAATCATTCACCACAGAGACACAGAGACGCAGAGAAAAAAATGAGAAGTAAACAATATGGATCGTTTCATGCCGAGCGCAATCTGGAGCAACTTCTGCGTACTGCCGATCTCTTGCTGGAAAGCGGCGGTTTTGGATTGATCGCACTCGATCTCGCCGACCTGCCGTCACAAACAGCACGCCGCATTCCGCTGACCACATGGTTCCGCTTTCGCCGCGCGGTCGAGCACACGCCGACCGTGCTGCTGGTCATCGAGCGGCAATCGATTGCGGGAAGTTGTTCTTCGTTATTGATAAAGCTGGGCGTGAAGAAGATCGAGGGGGATCCGGCCACGAAGCGGCGCCAGAGCACAGCCCATGGCGCAAGCCATGGGTCTGAAATTCGAAGTGACGAACCAGCCCCGGTGGAGCAAAAGAAACCCTCGCATGCACAATTGCTAACAGAAATTGCAATCACGGCCGAAGTGGAACGCTCGCGCCTGGAGCGCAAGCCCGCTTGCTCCGCCCAAATCACGTTCACCAGCAAAACTGCATGGGTGGGATGAGCAAAATCAAGGTTTCAAAGTTTCAACTTTGAAACCTTGAAACCTCTGAAACTTTGCAACCTGTCTCAAAAACATGTTTGCATCCATCTTCATTCCGAACTTTCCTGTAGCGACGGTGTTCCGCGCCGAGCCGGAGTTGCGCTCGCAAGCTGTCGCAATTTTCGAAGGCAATCAGCCACTGGAAAAAATCATGGCCGTGAGCGGGAGAGCAGGACATCTCGGCATCACGCCTGGAATGACGAAAGCGCAGGCGGAACTCTGCCCGGAGGTGACATTACGTCCGCGTTCGAGGCTTCAGGAATCGACCGTGCATTCTGTGCTACTCGACTGCGCGCAGTCGTTCTCCCCCTGCGTGGAAGCTGCCGGGGCCGACACGGCTATTCTTGATCTGGCCGGTATGGAATCGCTTTTGGGTACAGTGCCAGAGATTGCCCATGCTATTCACAGCCGAGCTCGCGAACTTGGCCTGGATGCGAACGTGGCGATTGCGGCCAATCCGGACGCGGCGGTAATCGCAGCGCGTGGGTTTGCTGCCGTAACAATAATTCCTGATGGAAGAGAGGCAGAACAACTTGGTTCGTTGCCGGTGGAAGTATTATTTGCCGACCGGCAAGAAGAAGCAGCGGACGATCTTCTGTCGACTTTGCAACGCTGGGGAATTCGCAATCTGCACGCGCTGGCCGCATTGCCTGAAGTTGCATTGAGCGAGCGGCTTGGCCAGCGGGGGCTGCGCTTGCAGAAACTGGCGCGGGGAGCGGCCTCTCGCACGCTGGTTCCAGTAGAAGAACCGGCGGTATTTGAAGAAGCTGTTGAGTTGGAATATCCCGTCGTATTGCTCGAGCCTTTGGCTTTTTTGCTGAACCGCATGCTCGAGCAGATTTGCGCGCGGCTGGCTTCACGGGCGCTGGCCACGCAGGAACTGCGGCTCACGCTGGAGTTGGACCGATCGACTCAATTTCAGCGCACTCTTCGTCTCCCTCTTCCCATGCTTGACGCCAAACTTTTTCTCAAGCTGCTGCAATTGGATTTGAATGCGCATCCGCCGGGCGCGCCGATTGTGAAGATTCATCTGGCAGCCGAGCCGGTGCGGGCGCGAGCGGCGCAGAGCGGGCTGTTTGTGCCGCCTGCGCCGGAACCGGAAAAACTGGAACTGACTTTGGCGC
>JASIEN010000677.1 GCA_030045935.1 Candidatus Sulfotelmatobacter sp. | reverse complement strand
ATCGGCGGGGACTCAAGCTCAACCAGGCGCAGTTTGGATTATGGGCGGCCTTGGCGATTCATGATACGAGCTCCGTGGTGTGTGCGGGCGCTAAATACGGCGCCGAAGCCCTGGCCGTGGCTACGACAGTAAAACTGGCCCGCGCTTTGTGGATTGTGCCGGTTTCCGTGGGCACCGCGGTTGTGTGTGGCGCAAAGGCAAAAATTCAGTGGCCTTGGTTCATTGGATTCTTCTGTCTGGCGGCGGTGTGTAAAACGTATCTGCCGGTGGGAGTTCCCGTTTACTCGATCGCCGTAAAGGTTGCAAAGTTGGGATTAATGGCAACTCTGTTCCTCATCGGCAGCGGAATTTCGATTGCGAGAATCAAGCGCGTGGGGCATCGTCCGCTGTTGCAGGGAATTATTTTGTGGGTGCTGGTGCTGACGGGATCGTTGTGGCTGATTCGGCTGGGATGGATTCAACTGTGAAGAAGGGAAGACCGGTTCCGGATAGCGCATCAAAATTGCGAATGCGCATTGAGGCCGTGATCCGCCGGATTCCACGCGGGAAGGTTTCAACCTACGGAGCGGTTGCGCGCGCGGCAGGTCTGCCACGAGGCGCGCGATTGGTCGCGCGAGTCTTACAGCGCGGGTATGGATTGCCTTGGCAGCGGGTACTTGGCGCAGGTGGAGAGATCAAGCTGCGTGGGGATTCGGCAATTGAACAGAGATTGCGGCTGGAGGCTGAGGGCGTGCGCTTTCGCGGGAGAAAGGTGGATATGAAACAGTGCGAGTTCAGATTTGGGCCAAGTGTGAGGAAGAGGTAGCTGCCGCGCTTTGCGCGGCCGGACAGCCGGGGGCGGCTGTCCCCACACGGTGTTTTCCGGCGACCAACGACGAGCGACCAGCGACCGACTAACGATCCGGTTTGAACTGCTCATCAATTTCGACCTGATACCCGGTCACCATTTTGTTAGTTTCGTTGGCCATGCCGACGACGGCTATCAGTTCGTTGAACATGGCGTCGGTCATACCCTTCTTTTGCGCTGACACAGTATGGGATGCGATGCAATACGCGCATTGGTTGGTGACGCTGACGGCCACGTAAATCATTTCCTTGGTCAGCGGATCAAGCGCGCCCGGCGCCATGATCTGTTTAATCGACTCCCACGTGCGTTTCAGCGTGGCGGGATCGTGCGCGATTGCCTTCCAGAAATTGTTGATCCAGTCGGTTTTGCGGGTGGCCATGATGTCGTCGTAAACCGCGCGCACTTCGGGCGATGCGTCTTTGTACTCGATAAGGCCGAGAGTGGACATGAGTCCTCGACTCCTCCAAAAGATTATTCACTACAGGAAAGCAAGGGAATCCCGGGCCCTGAGGGTGTTCTTCAGGAGATTCCTCGCCCCGCCGGCGAACGGGCGTCGGAATGACGCCGGCGAGGGTTGTGGCGCCGATCACTTTGGCAGCTCGCCGGTCAGCAGCTTGCCTAGCTCCGCAGCCGGGCAGCGCACGCCGACATAGAACTGCCCGAACAGCGCGTACACGGCGCTGACGTGGTCGAAGCGCATCTCGTAAATCAGCTTCTTGAAAACCAGCGGATCATCGGCGAATAGATCAACACCCCACTCCCAATCATCGAAACCAATAGAGCCGGTGATGATCTGCTTCACTTCACCGGCGTAGCGGCGGCCGACGAGGCCGTGATCATTCATCTGGCGGGCGCGCTCCTCGATGGGAAGCGTGTACCAGTTTTGCTCTTCGCCGCGGCGGCGGTCCATGGGATAAAAGCAGATATAACGGTTCGGTGGAATCTCGGGAAACAGCCGGGGATGCATGGCTTCGCGATGGCGCTCCAGCTTGCATTCGATCTCTGCCTTCCACTGATCGGAATGCGGCTGAATGCCCTCATCGGTAAGCTCTCTGTAGATTTTGATGGTTGAATCGTAGAGTCCGAGTTCGATGATCGACAGATATGACGATGTCGGCTCGAGAAAGTCGCTGAGCCGCAGATCGGCGATCTTCAATTCGGCCTGATTAAGTTCGGCAAAAGATTTTCGGAAATGCACGAGCAGCAGATCGCCTTTATGGCCAATCAGTGAATAAAGCGCCGATTGGCCTGCCGAGCCTTTTTCCATCTCCCCTAAAACAGCCGCAGCTTCGGCGGCGATGGAAGTACGCTCTGGTTCAGGCAATGCCCGCCATGCGGTGCGGCGGAAGCGCATCATCTGGTGCAGAACGCTGTAGCCTTCGGCGGTCAGTGGGACAGCCGGAATTTCAGTAGATGCGGCATGTGGGATTTGGCGAGTTGTGGCAGTCATGGGTTTCTTAGGGGAGGTGCTCATAAATATCTTTCTTGCCGTCTTTGCGTCCTTTCTCTCGTCTTTCGCCCCGTCAAAAGCTTTTAACCGCAAAGTTCGCCCGTTCGATCGCTTTCGCCCTCTCAGGGCAGGCTCCGAAAAGCCGCAAAGGGCGCGAAGAAAACAACATCCATTGTACGCAAGTCGTGGGAGGCGGGCGAGTATGCGATTTAAAATCAGCTCATGCGAATCATGGCTGTCTGCTGGGGGAGGAAATCACTTTTAACGATCGCGGTGCTTGCTCTTTTCTGTTTTCCGGTAAGGGCTCAAACCACCCGGCTCTGGGTCTTGCGCGCTCCCAGCGAGGCCGTCGAGTACGATCCCAATACATTTGCGCAGAAGCAGGTGGTGAAAGTTCCCGCCGAAGCCCTCGAGTCACCACAAAGTCTCCAGATCAATCACGTGGGCCAGATGCTGTTCGCCTCTATGGTCTCACTGCCTCTGGCGGAAGGCGACGTTGCACCCGACCGAAAAGTATGGGTCTGGGATGGTCATGCCGCGAGCACGCTTACCCGCGACGTAACGCGCACCACGGCAACGACGGGATCAAACCTGGCCATTACCGAATCCGCTCCTGTGCCGTACCTTGCGCAGGACGGCAAGCATCTTTACTGGTTTTCAAATCAAGCGCGGCGCCTGCAGCGCGATGGTGTGGATCTTTCGACTAAGACAACTTGGGAAAGCTGGCGGACGGATCGAACAGGCGCAGATCGCCAGGAGGTGGCATCGGTTACGCTGCCCGAATGCTCGTGTCCCACCGGAGGCTGTGAAGAGACATGTGCTTATGGCAGCGTGTGGGTTCCGGATGACGGCGTAGGGGATTTTTTTCTGCTGACTCAGTTTGTCGCGGGCAAGACCCAGCCCGTTTACAAATCGACCGCACTTTACGAGGAAAGCGCGGGCAAGTGGGGTGCGACGCCAGTTGACGCACCTTTGCGACGCATTCTTGATGCTCCGAACGCGAACGCAATTCTGGAAGCAATTCCCGACAGTGGCTGCTGCGGATGGGCCAATCAGAGCGACGATCAGACGGTGCTGCACCTTCAAGGCAAGCAGATCGTCATCTTCGATGAATTCAGCACCTTCAACAATCCCGACTATGACGTCAGCTTCTATACCGGGAACGCCAGGCTTTCTCCGGATGTGAGTCTTGTTGCTTTCACCATCGTTGCCACATCCAAGCCCAACAGTGCGATTCAGCTTGCCGCGGAGGGGCAGGCCAATTCGGAAGAGTCGCTACGCATTCGCAAGGCGCTTGCGGAATTGCCAGCGGTCGAAGTTAAGAACATCTCCGAATCGCCGAAGCAAATTGCTTTTTTGCCACACGCCAACCTGGTGGGCTGGGTAAGCGAAAAAGAAATTCTCATAATTGAGCGGGGTTTGCTGGTGGCATATAACGTGGCAACAGGAGCGCGAAGAAAGTCGGCCATTCACGTCGACGACGTGGCTCACGTGTTTCTGAGGTGAGAACCTTTGCGAACTTGTGCTATCCCTTGAGCAACGGCTGCTGGCGGCGAGTCAGATTAAAGGCGGTATTCACCAGGCCGACCAGCGAAAAGGCTTGCCGACCGGAAAATCCCGAAGGCCACGTGGATCGCACCAGTTGCGTTTGTGTCTGGGGTGGTTCCTTTCTCGAACAGCAAGAGTACACTGCGGTCACCGGCGCGCATCGCACACAGTCGCGTCTGACCGTTGATGCCTTCTTTCTGGTCGATGTCGATCGGCCCAAAGCCGAAAACGCGGCGATAGCATTCGACCGATCGAGATGGGTGCTCAACGTAAAGCGAGGTTTCAAGATTCCATTGACTTGCGGTGGGGTTGAAGTGGCGTCTGACGTCGTTACCCTCCTGTGCCGCCAACATGACTCAGGCCGGACGATAATTCAGATGCACCGGTTTCCGTTTGGACGCAACCGCCGCAGCTATCGAAATCAGTACTCTACTTCTTCTTCCAGAACCTGCCTACGCCAAGCCTCACCTGCACGGTGTTGAGCCCCGGATTCAGATTGCCCAGTCCCGCATTCGAGATGTGCAGGTAACGCACCTCTATGCTCCAGTTGTATTTTGGTCCCAGCACGTGGGTGCCGAGAGCGGCAGCCGAGGTGAAGTTCACGTCGTTTGTGTACGTGGGCACGTTGTGGTTGCTGAATAGCGTGCCGCCACTCAGTTCGAGATAAGGAGAAAAACGGCCACGGCGCTCGAAATTCCACTTCAGTCCGAATGGGTTGAATCCCACGCCGTAGGCAGTGTTGGCCGGCTGAAAGATCAGATAAGCTGGTTCGGCATCGACGACGTATTCGAACCGTCCCCGTAAGAAACTAGGCAGATGCAGGCCGGTGATAACCCAGCCGTAACGCAAGCCGACATCGAAGATTCCCGTGCGCGATGTGCCGCCCGGGACGGAATGCCCGCCACCCGCCCAAACTTCGATTTCATGGCCACCCTGTTCGGGGCCGGCCTGGGCGGCAGAAAACGGATGTAGGGCTATCACCGCCAGTAAGCAGCTAAGGCCAAGCATTCTCTTCATTATGGTTTTGATCAAGAGCTTTCGAGCAAATTCGCCTAGTAAATGCCCCGCGAAAGAAAAAAGCTACCTCAGGGGCTAAAGCCCCGGTGTTCATGAGGCCTCAAGCGGCACGACTAAAGTCGTGCCCTCCCCAAACCATTTATGGGTCGAGTTCCGAACCTTGAGTCTAACAGGCCCGCCGTTTGAAAGCGGGCACTGCGGAGCCGTGATGCAAGTCACAGCATCGGCCCGGCGTGAGGGCTAGAATTCTATCGGATCACAAAGTATGCACATCGGAGGTTCCCGATGTCCCGACTAATCTCGCTTCTCACCGCCTCAGTCATTTTCCTATTGGTTTTATCAGCGCAACCGCAAAACACACAAAAATCGTCTTCGCCCTATTCTGCCATCCCGATTGAAGCTGCCAGGCAGCAGAACCCAGTCAAACCGTCTCCGGAATCGCTGGCCCGAGCCAAGAAATGGTGGACGATTGACTGCGCCATGTGCCACGGAGCGAACGGCGATGGCAGGGGTGACCTGGCCAAAGACATGAAGGTGCACATCGCCGACTTCACCAATCCGGACAGCCTGAAAGATCGCACAGATGGCGAGATTTTCTACATCATCAAGAACGGCTACGAGGACATGCCGCCCGAGGGCCCACGCGTCAAGACGGAAGAGAATTGGGACCTGGTGAATTACGTGCGCTCCCTGGCCAAGGCAAAAACCGACACGGCGCAAGGCGCCCAAAGCGGCAAGAATTGATCCGCAGGCGTAGGTCTAAGGCGCCTAGAGTCCCCATCCGCCATCCACGGCTAGAATTTGCCCGGTAATAAACTGCGGAGCCGTCGCGAAAAACAAAACCGCCGCGGCGACGTCGTCCCCTGTTCCATTTCGCTGCATCGGCGTGCGCCGGGCGATGCGCTTCATGAACGACGATTTTTCTCCCAGATCAATCACTCCGGGGGCGACTGCATTTACGGCAATCTGTGGGGCAAGCGCGAGAGCCATGGCTTTGGTCAGCATGTGCAGCGCGGCTTTCGAGGAACAATAGTGCGCGTGCGTGGCCCACGGCCGCAGACCGCCGAGCGATCCCATGTTAATAATCTTTGCTTCTGGAAGTTTTTTTGACCTCTTCGCCCCCGGACGCCTCCGCCGCATCCATTTCAACGCCTCGCGCGAAACCAGAAATGGTCCGCGCGTGTTCGAGGCGAACATATCATCCCATTGCCTCAGCGTGATGCGCTCGAAGGCGACGTCCTGGTAGATCGCTGCGTTGTTTACCAGAATGTCGATCCGTCCCAACTGGCGCCCAGCTTCGTTCATCATCGATTTCACGCTGGCTTGGTCGGTAACGTCGCAGCGCAAAGCGAAGGCGCGCACGCCCAGGCTTGATAAGTCCACCACCGTCTGTTGCGCCTCACGTGCAGAGTTGCGAAATGTAATGGCAATGTCCGCACCCGCTTGAGCGAGAGCGAGTGCCGAGGCACGCCCGAGACGCTTTGCCGCCCCGGTAATTAAACAGGTTTTGCCGCGCAGCGGCCGATATGGCGGCGAAATGACCATTTCGGGATTCTACTCCTGACTTTTCGGGAGGATTACAACCTAGATTGACTAGACACAACTTTTTCCTTGCCATCCAATGTATCGCAGACGTTACAATCGCCACGTGCCGGAGCCCCGTCAGGTCGTACTCTATTCCCGCAAAGGCTGCCATCTCTGCGAAATCGTCAAAGAGAGCCTGGCCAAACTCTCGCGCCACGGCAGCTTTGCCTGGGAGGAGGTCGACGTTGACGGCGACCACGAACTGCGCCGCCGCTTCAATGACGAAGTTCCAGTGGTTTTTATTGACGGCCGGAAAGCTTTCAAATACCACATGGACGAGCGCGAATTCCTGCGCAAGCTGGCGAGCTAGCATAATGCTCAGTTGTCAGTACTCGGTT
Organism: Candidatus Sulfotelmatobacter sp.; assembly: GCA_030045935.1. GTDB lineage: Bacteria > Acidobacteriota > Terriglobia > Terriglobales > Acidobacteriaceae > Sulfotelmatobacter. Next base: position 576 of record JASIEN010000677.1, on the reverse strand, counting down.
GTCAGTAAAAACGCACAAGAAGATTTCGAGGTTTCCAAGGTTTCAGCATTAGGCGTGTTCATTGAAACATCGAAACTTTTGAAATGTTGAAACATGGAAGCCAGCCAACTGAGTACTGGGTACTAGGTATTTTCTTTCCGCTACAATCAATCCCGCCATGCTGCGGACGCAACTGTATGCCAATCCTGGGAACGTGTTCGTGCATGATGCAATTCTCGATTCGAGCTCGCGGCACGCTCAGAAAACTGCGTTGGTGGATACCTCCTGCGGGCGTCGCCTGACCTACGCAGAATACGGCGAAATTGTCGAACGTCTGGCCCGCGGATTCGTCGCAGCCGGAGTGAAACCAGGCGAAGTGGTCGCTATCTTCCTTTGCAATTCCTGGGAGTTCTGTGCGTCGTACCATGCTGTGACCCTTGCCGGCGCAATTCCGACACTTCTGAATCCGTCCTATCGCGAGCGGGAAGTGCGTTATCAACTGGAGAACTCGCGAGCGGTAGTGCTGATCACTGATGCGGGCAACATCAAGGGCATTGACCTTGGTGGCTTGCCGAATCTGAGGCGAGTGTTTTGTAC
>JASIEN010000676.1 GCA_030045935.1 Candidatus Sulfotelmatobacter sp. | reverse complement strand
ATGCCGCCATGCGCGCGCAGGGTGCCGAACTGATTGAATTCGGCAGCCATTATCAGGAATCGAAAGAGTACGCGGTGAATCTGGCGGAAGAGCACGGCTGGCACCACGTCCCGCCGTTTCATCCTGACATTATGAAAGGTGTGGCGACATATTGGCTGGAGCTCTTCTCGGCTGCTCCCGAGCTCGACGTAGTTTATGTGCCGGTTGGGCAGGGATCGGGAATCTGTTCTTGTGTTGCCGTGCGCAATGCGCTGAATCGAAAAACCAAGATCGTCGGAGTAGTGGCCGATTGTGCGCCCGCCTATGCGCTGTCGTTTGAGGCCGGACGAAAGGTCTCAGCTCCCGTGACGACTCAACTCGGCGACGGCGTGGCCTGCAGCACCCCTGTTGAGGCATCGCTTGAGATTATTTGGAAGAATGTCGATCACTTCGTGCGGGTGGGCGAAGAGGACATCGGGCGAGCGATGAAGGCGTGCTTCATCGATACGCACAATGTCGTCGAAGGCGCAGGAGCCATTGGGTTAGCCGCCGCTTTGCAGGATAAGCCTGCGCTGAAGGGCAAACGTGTGGGACTGGTATTTACCGGCGGGAATGTGGACCACGATGTGTTTGCGAGCGTGTTGCAGGATTGATCTACGAGACTGCTTGAAATCTGGGACCCTCAGCATTTGGATATAATTTTATTTGTGCGTGCGGGTTTGAGCCTGCAAGCGAGAAGAGATAATCATGCCAACCGACATCATCATGCCGCAGATGGGCGAATCCATCGTGGAAGGCACTATTACCAAGTGGCTGAAGAAGCCCGGCGACAAAGTACAACGCGACGAGCCGCTCTTTGAGATCTCGACCGATAAGGTGGACGCGGAAATTCCGGCGCCAGCATCTGGGGTTTTGCAGGAGATCAAGATCGGTGAGGGGACGACAGTTGGAGTGAACACGGTGGTGGGTACGATTGCGGTGGATGGCGAGTCTGCGGGGCCAGCGAAGAGCGCGCCCGCGGCTCAAGCACCTCCCGCACCTAAAGCTGCTGCTCCACAAGCGCCACAACCGGCCAAAGAAGAAAAGAAAGGTGCTAGTCAGCCACCACAAGCGATTGCATCTCCTATGGCGCCACCTCCGGCCGAAGAAGAAGAGGAAGCGCGCTCATCGCCACTGGTGCGAAAGATTGCGCGCGAGCACGGAATCAGTCTGTCGCAGATTTCCGGCACCGGACTCGGCGGCCGCATCACCAAGCAGGACATCATGGCGTTCATCGATCGCCCGGGTTCGGCGCCAGCAGCACCTTCGCCTCCTGCTGCTCAGGGGGCGCAAGCTGCCGCGCCTTCGGCGCCGCCCCGGCCGGCACCCGCTCCCTATCCTGGTGATCTGGTGCCGATGTCGCAGATGCGCAAGTTGATCGCCAAGCACATGAGCGAGTCGCGGCGCACCAGCGCGCACGTTCACGCGATGTTTGAGGTGGACCTCACGCGCATCGTGAACCTCCGCAACAAGCACAAGGCCGGGTTCGAACAGCGCCACGGCGTGCGCCTGACTTTCATGCCATTTTTTGTGCGAGCGGCGATAATCGCGATTCAACAGTGGCCGATCGTCAATGGCAGCATCGAGGGCGAGAACATCCGCTACCACCGCAACATTAATGTGGGCATCGCGGTTGCGCTCGACTGGGGATTGATCGTTCCTGTCCTCAAAAACGCCGGCGATCTGAACTTCCTCGGGCTGCAGCGCGGCATCACTGACCTCGGCGAGCGTGCCCGTACGAAGAAGTTGAAGCCCGAAGAGGTGGAAGGCTCGACATTTACCGTGACTAACCCCGGACAGTTCGGTGCTGTTTTCGGTCTGCCGATTATCAATCAGCCGAACTCGGCCATCATGGGCGTGGGTGGAATCATGAAGATGCCGCTGGTGGTCACCGATAAAGACGGGAATGACTCGATTGCGATCCGCTCAGTCGTACACCTCACGCTCGGCTACGATCATCGGCTCATCGACGGCGCCGTCGCCGATCAGTTCATGGCGCAGGTGAAGAAGAACCTGGAGAACTGGAGCGAAGATATCGGATAGAGCTCAGGCAGACGGCTGCTGGGTGGAAGCGGACACTGCCTTTGCCCAAGACGACGCGTTCAGGCATTCGACCACGCCGTCGATGATCTGAGAAATTCCTTCTTTGAACTTCCCGGGATCGACGATCTCGTGCCGTTCGATGGCATCGGCCATGTTCAGCGCGTTTTCGAGAAACGATATGGCCGCGTCTTTCTTTTCCGATCCCGGCTTGCTGCCAAATAAGCTCTCAATTCCTTGCACGAGCGCCGGGATGAAAGAGATCGCGCGCAGAAGTTGGTTGAGAAAGTTCATCGTTTCTCTCCTTGGCTGGGACCTCAGCGCCTGAAGGCGCGGTTCTGATCACGTGTGGCGCGGCTGAAGCCGCGCCCCTTTAAACGGCAAGCGGTTTGCGCCGGCTAGGTCAGGCTCGCTAATACATTGTTAAGCGTGGTCAGATTTGGATCAGCGCCGTCGGTGTGATTGGCAAGCAGCGTGAGACAATTCTTCAGTTCGTAGGCTTTGGTTAAAGCCACCGCCAACATTCCCGGCATGTCGAGGCCTTCGGCGTGTGCGTCGGCCA
>JASIEN010000675.1 GCA_030045935.1 Candidatus Sulfotelmatobacter sp. | reverse complement strand
CCAGTACGCGGTTACGCCCGATTCTCATGACCACTGCCGCAACCGTGTTCGGCCACTTCCCCCTCGTTTTGGCCCGAGGCCCCGGTGCCGGAGCACGTAACAGCATCGGTATCATGCTGGTCAGCGGAATGATCATCGGCACCGCCTTTACCCTCTTTGTGGTGCCGTCGATCTACATGCTGGTCGCGAAAACTCACACCGCGATCCATGACGAACGGGAAGAGAGTCTTACGGTGCGTGAGCCAATCGAAGCGGCGTTCGACTAAGTGGCTTTAATCTTCTTCCTCGCCGTCTTCCGCCGCATCTTCGCCATCCACTCTCGCGAATACAGCGTGCCCCGGCATTTGGGCGAGCCGCAACGGCAAGGCGCCGGGGACTCGTCATCGTACAAGTTGTAATCCCATACCAGCTCTTCCCCGGCGGCGATGTCGCGCAGCGCGAAGATCCAGGCGCGCTTGCCGACTTCGTCGATCTCGCAATTGGGATCGCAGGAGTGATTCAGATAAGCCCCCAGGCCTTCGCCATCAATGATCGTCTTGCCATCTTCGAGGCCATATAGATATGTGCGCGGTGCGCCGTCGTAACGACGGTCAGCCTCCTCGCGAGTCATGCGCGGACCGGCATACTCAATGATTCGCTCGTCCTTGCGAATCGGAGTGGTAGTAAACACTCCCACGGAATGAATGCTTGAGGGACGAACAACCAGGGGCATATCACTAATTTCGCATGGGCAAGAGGTACACAGGAAGGCTTCGCCCGTTTATTTTGTCGTCAGTTGCTTCAGCTTAGGAGGACCAGGACTCAGGACTGAGCACTCGCGACTCTAGGGGTCCCACACCGAACTTCCATAGCCCTGACTGCGGGCCGATTCCTGCATCTGCTCCAGGTGCGACTTCTGTTCTTGCAGATCTCCTCGCATGCGCTCGACCTGCTGCTGCTTTTCCTGCTGTTTCTGGTTCCATTGCACGCAGTTTTCCACGCAGTTGCCAGGAGCGAACTGAATGGACCCGTTAAGATCGTCGATCTGTTTCTGCAGCGATGCAACCTGGTTCTTCTGGTCCCCGATCTGCGATTTCCACTGTTCGGCTGATTGCTTTGGTGCGTCAGCAGAGGAAGCCGAGTTTGTCTGATTCACGTCGTTTGCCAACGGCGCCGCCGCACTCCCAGTCGAACCATGCTGCGGAAGCTCTTCGTTGGTGATGACCTTGGTTGACTTTGAATCCTTGACCTGGGCGGCTTTGGACTGGTCCTTCTTCGCACGCTCCTGGCGCGCTAAGTCACCGAGCGACGGCGCGTCTTGCGCGATGGCGAATGCGCCGATCAGAAAAATCGCGGCTGCGGCAACATGGCTGAATTTGAAATTGACGGACATACGGCTCCAGAAATTACGGTTGGAGAACCTCAACGCTCCATCTTATTCGCCCACGGGACGTCTTCGACGGTTACCAACGGACTGTATCGTTCAGTACGGAAGTGCAACAACTAGCAAAGGGGCGGCGCAGGTTTGTGTAGCAGGGATTAGGCCTCAAGCTTTGCCGGCAGACTTCGCTCGGGGCAGCAGGAAGCAGAAATCTCTGGCTCCTGAACTCTTTCAGTTTCCTGTCGATAGAATCGACATAGCCGCCCTCATGCCCGAATTGCGCACTCCGGTGATGATCTTTGTGGAAGCTGCGTGGCAGGACGGGAATGGCATGCCGCAGAAAACCCGCGCCTGCATGCAGGACAAATCCGCCGGAGGAGCCGGCCTTCGCTTCAAGACGCCGATCGCGCCGGGCACCCAGGTGCAGATTCAGTGGCGTTTCGAGCAGTTCTCCGGCATTGTCAAGTACTGCCGGCAGGAAGGGCGCGACTATCTGGTCGGCGTGAAACGAGAGAGCGAGGACGCAGTCTCGAAGGCAGACGCGGAGGTTTCTAATCGGAATCAGGTTCCAAAAAGACCGGTGGCCCAAAGTGGGGATTCCGAAAGTAATCAGACACAAGCCCGGCCGGCGCGGGTTTCTTCAGAAGAATCCGATAGTTCTCTTCAGGAGCAGCAGGCACAAACGAACAAAACTGCAGCTGTGCGCCAAGAAATTCTGCATACGCCGTTGCTGCAGTCTACGAGTCTGATGAGTCTGCCCGTTCCGCGGCAGCGCCATGAATCGCGCGGGCCGAATGCGACCGCGAGCGAAAGGCAGCGAAGCTGTGCCGCTGAAGAGCTAGAGCCTTTTTGTAAGCCTGATCTCTGGAATCGAGCGCTCGCAGCTCGAAACCCCGCAGAGAAGGAAAGGAAACCTATGGGACCCAAATGGCTTGGAATGGCGCCCCGGAACAAGCCGGACGAATCTCACCCTGAGCCTAACGAAGCAATCGAGGTGAAGAATACGAAGGAGATCCCCATGCCTCAAGCGCCCCAAATCAGCGAAAAACCAATCAGTTCCACCGCGCGCGAGGTGCCCGCGTTTCAGGTTGAGTTATTGCAGATGGAAGACATTTACCGGACGGCCGGGATCGTAAGCCCGCGAAAAGGCTACAGCATCACAAAGGTGGTCGAGATGCTGAACAGCGAGCATATCCGCGGCCTCTCGAAGGAAACCAAGCGGGCGGCGCTCTTGATGGCGCTCGATGCCGCCGCGGTGACCGTCGAACAGGTGCAACGCGACGCCAAGGCTCGGCAAAACGCGCTGGACGCCTATGAAACCGAGCAGAAGAAACAGGCTGAAGCCGAGTGGACGCGCAGAGGGGAAGAAATCGCGCATATCCAAGGGGAACTGGAGAGCATCAAGGCGCACTACACCGCGCGCATCAGCCGAAACATGGAAGCCCTTGCCCGCGACAAGGCACGCTTTAACGCCTGGGTAACCACAAAAGAGCAGGAATCACAAAGCATGGCAGAAGCGGTTGAGTTGTGCCTGAAATCGCCCGCGTCTGAACCCGCTGCTCCTCGCGAGCGCGAAGTGAGCACCGCCGCCAGCAACTCAGCCGCGGCTGCAGCCAGCGCGGCGAAGGCCCTGTAAGCGCAACGCGCGGAAGTGACCTTGAGCCGAGCCCATCGCAGGGGGACAAGAAGATAGCAGCAAAAACCTTTCCTTACGATCGCCGGCTTCGTAAGGGGCTCTCGCTAATCGGGGCCCAGCTCTTATCCTGCTTATTGGAGCCGTCCCGACGTTGCGTCTCTGGCCAAGCTCGGCAGCGCGAACCCGCAAGTCATACTAAATTCCTAAGACGCGCTTGCTCCGATGCCCGTGAGTCGGCTACCCATAATCGCCGGAACCAGCTGAATCTGTACCAGCCGCAGCGGAGATGGTTTGTCTTTCTTCGCTAGAAGATTCTTCGAGGCAATTCCTGTTCGCGCGTAAGATTTTTCGCAGTCTGCCGTCGAGGGTCCGCGCATGTTCCCCTCCAGAAAGGCCATGCCGGGGCAGCGGGTGCACGTCGCGCCATGCACACACTGCGAGCAACCAGACAGATCGCGCAGGCGTATCGAGCGCACTTCCTTCAACTGCTCTGAATTGCGCCATATGTCAATAAAACGCTGCTGCCGCACGTTCCCGCACGAAAGCGGAAAGGCGACGCAAGGATAAAACTCGCCGTAAGGCGAGATATAGCAGGCATTATGCCCGGCGCTGCAAGGAAAAGCGTCCATACTTTCCTCGCTCGCAGGCGCGGGCGGTGCGCAAAATTCTTCGACGTTCGGAGTGAACGATGGATCGTGAATAATCTCCCGCAAGACCGATTCATCCGTATTCAACGCCAGAATCGACCGGTCTCCATCCAGCATGGGCGAAACCGCCGGATCGAGCGTGCACTCGACTCCGAGTTCTTTTGCAAGAGCACGGACGCCGTAAATATCCTGCATGTTCGACCGCATCAGCACGTTCGCTATCGTGACCTTGAGGCCTTGCGCCTTGAGCAAGCGAATCGCAGCAATGGACCGTTTCAGCGAGCCCGGAAGTTTAGTAATTGAATCGTGAACTTCCGGCCGATGCGAATAGATGCTAACTTGCAAGGATTGCACTCCCAGCTCGCCAAGTCTGGCCGCCTGCGCTTCACGGATCAAAACCGCATTCGTCTTCAGCTTGACGCAGAAAGTCAATTCTCGTGCCACCTCCAGAATTTCAAAAAAATCTTTGCGTAGAAAGATTTCGCCGCCGCTTAGGGTGAGGATGAAGACTCCAGCTTCTGCCATCTCCTTCAACAAGTTCTTAATCTCGGCCGTGGTGAGTTCACCGTGGTCGTGATGATCGAGATAGCAATGCACGCACTTTTCGTTGCATCGGTAAGTAAGGTCAAGGTGAACATTGAAAGGAATACCCAGTTCCCGCGCACGCTCACCCATTGCCATCAGCAATGCGCTCACGGGCGCTCCTCGCCGTATCCGCTCGATTCGGCAATCGGTTTTTCGGAGATCAGCAAAATGCCGTGCTTCGCCAGGTCCTCGACGAGAGATTCGGCATCGAGCAGGGCCTGTTCGGGGTTAACCTCGTATTCCGAACAAATCTTGCTTTCCACTATTCGCTCCAGCGGCGTTGCGCCGTCAGCAGCCTGCCACAGAATCGTCGCGGTGGGATTCAGGGTAAAAAGTGTGGATCCTCGCGCCGACATGACGAGAATTTCTTCGCCCAGCTTGCGCGCGGCGATACGCCGGCTGCGTGCGAGATAGAGTGGTTTGATCATTGAATGAGCTCCCAAACGCGTGCATCGGGTACAAACGTCAACCGGAAAACTGGCACGCGGTGAACGAAGTCGCACGCGGTCTGAAAAACCAGCCGCACCATCTCCGGATCTTCAGCAAAAAAAAGCATGTTGGCGAGCACCGCGCACCCGGCTTCGGCTGCTTCCACAGGCTCGATCGAGTTCGAGGGACCCTTGGCCAGCAAATAAAGAGCAGCCACTGGTGCCGACGTGTTTTCGCCGGGCGTGCCGAGATCTCCGGTGAAAGGCGTGCCAAAAGCCACGTAGCGATCGTCAAGGTTGCGAATGTACGAGATCTCATCGGTGAGAAGTGTTGCGTCGGCAGGAGCCAGACTTGAGATCGTCGTCTTCCCCGCTCCCGATTCGCCGGCAAATAGAAATGCCCTGCCGTTGCGGATGGCGCTGGCGGCGTGCATAAGAAATCCGCCGGTCTTCGCCAGCACCAGCGTGTGTATGATCCGCAGCACGCTATCGGTCGAATATGCTGCCGCGGCCTGGCGGATGCGGCCGCTGTGCAAGGTCGGGGACCACTCGGCGACGAAGTCGCCGCGCTGCATGATCCAATGACCAGACCGATTGCTTACTTCCACATCAGGATTCGCGGAGGTGAATCCTGGCCGGCAAAGATCGATATCAATTTCAAATTCGCTGCTCGATTCGTCGCCGATGAAACCGGCATAGCGGGATTGCAACACCTCGAGAAAATCTGCATCCGTCGTTTTCAGCCGGAAAGAAAAACCGCCTATGGCGATCACTACGCTGCAGGTCCCGACTTGGGGTGCTAGCTTTGGCACTGTGCAATCGATTGGTTCGGAGTTCGAAACCCGTTTCGTAAGCGCCCGCGCACCTCTATGACTGCGCGTATTACAGGAAATGAGCGGCAAAAGAGTCTTGCGACCAGGGCGCGAACCGCATTCAGATGCGAGGGCACCACAATGCGATTGCCGTTCCGGATCACATGTCTGACACGCCCCAGCAGATCACTCTCGCGCCATGGCAAATCATCCACTGCGGTCGCATCCCCGCGGGTGACGAGCATCCCTCCTTCAACATCTTTGCCAGTAGAAACCACGCGATGACTTACGAACCCTGAACCCCGCGCCATCACAACCACATCTCCCACCCTTACCTGTTGCGGTTCGACTCGCTCCACATTCAACACATCTCCGTGGCGCAGCGTGGGAAACATGCTGTACCCTTGAGCGCGAAGCTGCATGCTTCCGAACGAGAGCAAAATCTCCCACGCCATCTCGCGCTTCAGTGAAACCGCAGAGGATGCACTCATGCTTGCCGTGGCGTCATGACCTCGGGAACCCTTGCGCGCAGGTGCTTTCAGTGCCGGTCTTGGTACATCCCAAAGCACTGACGACGAAGACCTGTTCGTAGCGGAATGAAGGTTTCTCGTATGGTTTCTTGGTAGTTTCGGGACGCGGTTCTTCGTCATTGGCATGATTCGTGGGCATAAATTTTCTCTCGTGACCCTGATGATTGAGGCACCGCAGGCCTCGTCATGTTTGTAATAATGTGGCTGGTTGGAAGGACATCATACACCCGCACAAACGGGAAAATTTTCCGCGTGCGTGCTAGTTTTCCACAGAAATTTCCACTCTTCGCCTAACAGCTCAAGGGTAACTCCACGCCACGCGGCTCAGGGCAGGCTTATCGCTCGGAGAAGCAGACTTGCTTGCCATGACCAGCAAACTGCGCCACTACACGATGGAGTGTCAATCCGTTGTGATCTGCAAGCCCGGGTACTTGTGATCGCCGTTCAGGCCGACAGTGGCGAAGTGGGAAGCTGCTGCGCCTTGTTGCGCAACTCTTCGAAGAGAACCGTGCTCAAATACCGCTCTCCGAACGAGGGAATCACCACCACAATCATCTTGCTCGCGTTTTCCTTCCGCCGCCCCACTTGCAACGCCGCCGTCACTGCCGCCCCCGAAGAAATTCCGACGAATAATCCTTCTTCCAGCGGGAGCCGGCGCGCCATGCGAATCGCTTCTTCATTGGTGACGCTGATGACCTCGTCGATGTAATCCGTGCGCAGAATGCTGGGCACAAATCCCGCGCCAATGCCTTGAATTTTGTGCGGACCGGGCTTGCCGCCGGAGAGCACGGGGCTATCTGCCGGCTCGACGGCAATCGCCTTGAACGAAGGCTTGCGCGGCTTGATGTATTCGCAGACACCTGTGAGGGTGCCACCCGTGCCGATGCCAGAAACCAAGAAATCCACGTGGCCATCCGTGTCGCTCCAGATCTCGGGGCCTGTCGTTTCGAAGTGAATCTTGGGATTGGCTGGGTTGTCGAACTGCTGAAGCATGTAGCCATTGGGAGTCTTCGCGACCAGTTCCTGCGCCTTGGCGACAGCTCCCTTCATTCCATTGGGGCCAGGCGTAAGAACGATCTCCGCTCCGAATGCCAGTAACAATACGCGGCGCTCAAGACTCATCGTCTCGGGCATGGTGAGGATCAGCCGATAACCCTTTACCGCAGCCACAAATGCCAGGCCAATGCCGGTGTTCCCGCTGGTCGGCTCAATCAGCACGGTCTTGCCCGGCTGAATCTTTCCCGCGCGCTCGGCCTCATTGATCATGCTGACGCCGATGCGGTCCTTCACGCTGTCCAGCGGGTTCTGGCTTTCGAGTTTGGCGACAACCTCAGCCACGCAGCCTCCAGTGACTTTGTTAAGACGCACCAGCGGCGTTTTACCGATCAGTTCGGTTACATCTTTGGCGATCTTCATGCTTTCCTCTTTCTTATGACCGCATAGCAATTGGCGGAAGCGAGTGGGGGTCGAACCCACCGGCGACAGGATTGCCTGCCGCCCGCCGGTTTTGAAGACCGGGACGATCACCGGACCGCATGCGCTTCCCACTTTTATTTTCAATAATTTACTGAGGATACACTTCGCACCATTGCATAATCATCCCACAAATGACTCTTAAGCCTCTAAGTCCCGACGGGAGGAACAATGGAGAGGCAGCAACGGAATAGATCCTGGAATTGAAGTCAGGTGACTAAACCTCCGGAACTACACGACCGAGATTGTAGACGGTTAACCGACGCGAGCTCAAAAGTCTCAACTACTCCGCCGTGGAGACAACAGGCAATTCTCACGGAACTGCTCCAGGTTCTCCGCGACTCTTCACGCGAGCGGTCGACGTCTCGCAGACCTGCGTGGCGATATGCCCGTCGCGGACTTCTGGGAGCAGCGATATCCCCCTTCGTCGCAGACAACACGAAGCGGAGCATGGTCAGCGGCTACAAGCAAATTAGATGTACCCTTTCACTGAATAACGCCATCTAACCGATTCGCAATTATAAAAGTGCCAGGAAATCTGTTCGAAGCACGACTCGTCCTCAAAGCGGTCGCATGATTCGGAGCATTGTGATTCCAAGCGAGTGAATCGAGTTAAGCGTGTCGCAACCTACAGTCATTATTGTCGGTGGGGGTTTTGGTGGCCTGGCTGCCGCCAAGGCTCTAAAGAAGACACCCGCCGAGGTGGTCTTAATCGACCGAACCAACCATCACCTCTTTCAGCCGCTGCTCTATCAGGTGGCAACCGCAGTCCTGACTCCCGCCCAGATTGCGACCCCGATCCGCGGCATTCTTCGCCATCAAAAAAATGTCACCGTGATCATGGGAGAAGTCACCGGGGTTAATAAGGATCAGAAGTCCGTCACTGTCACTGATGCCGATCGAGAGAACGTGCCCATCGCCTATGACTATCTCATCCTGGCGACGGGCGCGACGCACAGCTACTTCGGGCACAACGAATTTGAAGAGTTCGCGCCGGGACTGAAGAGTCTCGCCGATGCGGTATCGAGCCGAAACAAGATCTTGCAAGCGTTCGAAATTGCGGAAGCCGAAGAGGACACGAGCCGTCACCGGGACCTCTTGACCTTCGTTCTGATCGGTGCGGGCCCCACCGGCGTGGAGATGGCGGGTGCATTAGCAATTTTCATCCGGAGCACCCTGAAATCGGAGTTTCGCCGCATCAACCCGGCATCCGCAAGAATTGTTCTCGTTGATATGGGTGCCCGAGTTTTGGCGTCGTTTTCGCAGGATCTTTCAGAAGCTGCGAAACGAAGGCTCGAGAGATTGGGTGTCGAAGTCCGGCTCGGTGATCGCGTCGATCGAATTGACGCTGACGGGATTGTGGTGGCAGGAGAGCGCATCAAAAGCAAGACGGTTATCTGGACGGCAGGGGTGGCACCATCGCCGGCCGGCAAATGGCTGAAGGTCGAAACCGACCGCGCTGGCCGGGTGCGAATTCAACAAGATTTGACCGTGCCCGGACACCCAGAGATTTTTGTAGTTGGGGATACCGCGGCTTTCGAGCAAGACGGCAAGCCCCTTCCCGGCGTAGCCCAGGTGGCTATGCAGCAAGGACGATACGCCGCGAAACTCATTCACAGCCGCATAACCAACGGTAAACAACCGGCTCCGTTTCGCTACTTCGATAAAGGCAACATGGCGGTAGTCGGGAAGGGCTTCGCAGTTTTGCAAAGTCATAAGGTCCGAGTTAGCGGGTTGGGAGCGTGGCTCACCTGGGCTGTTGTTCACCTGCAGTTTCTGGCGACCTCAAGTCTTCGCCTTGCCGTGTTCCTGCAATGGGTTTGGACATACTTCACCGGCGCCAGGGGTTCTCGACTCATCGTGAATCACCACGGATCACCACCAGCTATGGGCGTGCAAGACATTCCGAACAAATCAGCGGTTGCATAAACAAGATGCCGCCGACAATGGGGCAGATCATGCAAGCCGTCGGTCACAAATAGGCGCCCGCATTGCGGCTCCCGCAAATATCGCCGGACCTGGATCGCTTAGCGCAGCAGGTTCTCTCGCGCCAGATCGATGATTTCATTGCCGCGTCCATTGAGCACGGCCTTCAGCACAAAAATGCCGAAGCCCTTAGCTTCCTCGTAGGTGATAGTTGGAGGCATCGATAGCTCCTGACGCGCTACCTGAACCTCGACTAATGCCGGCCCGTCGTATTTGAGAGCCTGTGCGATCGCAGGTTCTACCTGGTCCGGAGTTTCGGCTCTTAGACCCAGCAAACCCGCCCCCTCCGCAATCTTCGCAAAATCCGGATTCTTAAGGGCGGTTGCAAAATCAAGAAAGCCGCTGGCCTTCATTTCCAGCTCTACGAAGGCGAGCGCATCATTTTTGAAGACGACAACCTTCACCGGCAAATCGTGCTGCCGCAAGGTGAGCAGTTCGCCCATAAGCATCGCCAAGCCTCCATCGCCCGACATCGTGATCACCTGACGGCCGGGATGGCTGACCTGTGCACCGATGGCCTGTGGCAATGCGTTAGCCATCGAACCATGGGTGAGGGAACCAATCAGCCTGCGCTTGCCATTCATCCGGAGATAGCGCGCCGCCCAGATGACTGGCGTTCCGACGTCAAAGGTAAAGATCGCATCCTCGGACGCGAGTCGACTGATAACGCTTGCGACGTATTGTGGATGAACAGGTTTTTTTCCGGAATTACCGCTCGCCAGCTCGTCCAGACCCTCGCGCGCCCTTCGATAGTGACTGAGCGATTCTTTCACATGTGCTTCGTATTGGTTCTGCTCCAGCCTGGGCAATAGCGCTCGCAGCGTGGCCTTTGCATCTCCGACAAAGCCAAAATCGACTTTGCTGCGTCGCCCTAGCTGCTCGCCTCGAATATCGATCTGCACTACGGTCGCATCTTTGGGAAGGAACTGCTGATAGGGAAAGTCCGTGCCGATCATCAACAGCGTATCGCAGCTCATCATGGCGTAATAGCCCGATGAAAATCCGAGCAGCCCGGTCATGCCCACATCAAAGGGGTTGTCATACTCGATGAATTCCTTTCCGCGAAAAGCATGCACTATAGGCGCATGCAGTTTGCCCGCGAGTTCAATCAGTTCGGCGTGAGCTCCGGCGCATCCGGCACCACCAAGGATGGTTGTCTTCTTTGAGCGATTCAGAACTTCCGCAAGTACGTTAAGTTCGTCGTCGGACGGGCACACGGTCGGTTTCGGCTCGGCAAAAAGCAAACGGGGTTTTTGCTCGACCGCCTCCCGCAAAGCCACATCCCCCGGAATCACAATGACGGCAACGCCACGCCGGGAATTTGCCGTCTGGATCGCAATCTCGAGGACACGTGGCATCTGCTCGGCTTGCGAGACCAGTTGGCAGTAATGGCTGCACTGCGCGAAGAGATGTTCTGGATTCGTCTCCTGAAAGTATCCGCTTCCTATTTCTGCGCTGGGAACTTGCGCCGCGATGGCCAGCACGGGCACGCGGCTGCGCTGGCAGTCGTAAAGGCCGTTGATCAAATGCAGATTTCCAGGTCCGCAACTGCCGGCGCATACGGCCAACTTGCCAGTGAGATGCGCTTCGGCGCCCGCGGCGAAGGCGGCCGCTTCTTCGTGTCGCACGCCAATCCATTTGATGTTTTCGTGGGTGCGAAGCGAATCCGTGATGCCATTGAGCGAATCTCCCGGGACGCCATAAATTCGCTGAACATCCGCTTCCAACAAAACGTCTATCAGCAGGTCAGCCACTCTCTTCGCCATGGTTATTCCTTCCGAACTTTATTGATTCCTCAAATCGCTTCCTGTGGAAGCGTGCGGAGATCTCAAACTTGCGGGAAGCTGTCCAATACATACGATGACCGTCACCTGTTCATTGGGCACCTGGAAAATGCGCAAAAAAGCCTCCTTAATTCTTGTTATCGGAAACCGGCCAGATCACCCCTCGGACGGTGCTGACGCGGCAATGCAAGGTGGTCGGGCTCTACTTCATGTGGCCACCTCTTCGAGTCAATCTGCCCACAAGGAACTCCTGGGCCAGGCTTGCGCCGATGCGTTCAGCCGTGCCAATCGCAAAGTTTTCAAACATCAAGCCGGCGCCACGGTTGGATTTCGGATAATAAATGTTCGCCAGAGCGGACGCCGCCAAGTCCCCACCCAAGCTGGAATAGTTCGGCTGCCAGCTTCCGTTGTCTCCTCTCGCTACAAACGGACTGAACATCGCATGCCGAATTCTGGAAGCGGTTGTGCCTCTTCCTTGATAGAAGTAGCGCGGATCCTGGTGCAACAGCGAAGGCAATATGGCGCCGCCAATCATGATGTCAGAAAAACCGTCTGCACTAATCGCGCCGACGCGTTCGCCAAATGGACCCCAGCCCTGTCCGTACCTGGGGCTATTTCCGGCCTGCTTGGCGGCCGCGACGAAAAGGACTCCCGCAGCGGTTACCGGATCCACAGAGACTTTGAGCGCGAGATCGAATTTCATCTTCGCCGTAAGAGGCTCAGGATCGGTCTCGTAAGAAACGTAGAAGTTTGGAATGATTCCGAAGAGCCGCTGCTGTTCCTCCGCCTTGAACTGTTCGGTCGCGACCTGCACTGGATCGTAATGAACGTCGACGGTTGTGCGCTCCGTTTCAACTCGCAGCCGAATGCCGGTCACGATTTTGAATTGGCCTGGATCCAGGGTGATGGCAGGTGACTTCCAGACGATAAACTCGCTTGCGCTGATAGTGATCTGATACGGAATGCCCGGCATCACGTCATCAAATTCGAAAAATCCGTTTTCCGGCGTCACGAGGATGCGGGGGTCACCGCTATCCGCAGGCCCCAGCGCAACTCTCGCATTCGGTACCGTCTCTCCGTTCACGTCGATAACGGTGCCCACAAGCTTCCCTGGTGTCGGTTCTGTTCCCAGGACACTTTGCGCATTTGTGCAGACGGAAAGCGCGGTTGCCACTACCACGGTTGTGAGACGAAAGGCACGCAGGATCAACATTCGACTGCCCCTCCGTGCCTCTACGGCAAGGAACATGCCAAACGCAAACTGTTCTCAACTCACTGAATCTGCAGGGACAACGAATCGGAGCGGGAGTCTCGAGAGTTGAAAGTGCTAAATGCCGGTGCCACAAAACAGGCTGTCCGCGAACGATTTCGCGCTCTATCTACCTGCTTAGTCTTCAAGACTGCGGCCCCCATGCCGGTGATTGAGCCGGTTGCGGGCGAGTTTTCCGCCGACTCATCATCGATCTGTTGTGGCAGGTTGCTTGCTAGGACTTGAGTGGATGGGAGCGTATGAATCAAGGTAGCGCAGTCAAATCGTAGAGGGGCGGAGTGACGATGACGCGGCCTGCAATTCCTTCGGGCGCTGGCCTTGAGATCAAGGTTGATCACCGCGCAGAAGAAACTGTCGTAAGTGTGAGCGGCCACATCAACGTCGACACTTCACCCGAACTGCGTGAGCGGCTACGAGTTGTCTTATCGGGAGGGGAGTCGTCCCCGACCGTCACGATCGACTTAGCCGACGTTCCATATATTGAGACCTCCGGGGTTGCGACCTTGATTGAAGCCCTGCGAGCCGCCCGCCATCGGGGGATTAACCTCAGATTGCAAGGGCTTTCAGGCGCTGTGCTTCGCCTAATCGAGGTGACAGGAGTGAAGGCCATGTTCGAACCGGGGGGTCAGGAACCAGGCGGTGAGGAACAAAAGGTGGTGTGATGGCGAATCTTCTGGAAAGCGTGGGCGAAAGAACGATCGAACATCTCGACTATGTGGGAAGTTTGAATATTCAGTGGTGGGCGACGCTGCGGGCTATGGTGCAAGCCCTGCCCTTTGTCGGCAATCGTTACCGCTGGCAGGCTACGGTGAGGCAAACGTTGGAAATTGGCGTCGATGCCATGCCGATGGTCGCGCTAATGGCGATATGCAGTGGTTTCATTCTCGCCATGCAGGGAGCTTCGGAACTGCGCCGCTTTGGAGCTGTGCACTACGTAATTGAGTTGGTCGCCGTTGGCTTTACGCGTGAACTCGGACCGCTGCTCACCGCGATTGCTGTAAGTGGGCGATCCGGATCGGCATTCGCGGCAGAGATCGGGACGATGAAGGTGACTGAGGAACTCGATTCCCTCCGCGTCATGGCGCTCGAGCCGGTGGAGTTTGTACTGGCGCCCAAGTATCTGGCTACCCTGATTTCACTTCCTTGCCTCAGCGTCGTTTCCAATGTCTTCGGTATTTTGGCTGGCGGGCTGTTCATGTTCTTCAGCACCCGCCTTTCTCTGTTGCTGTACTTCCATTACGTGTTTACCTCCATCAGCTTACGTGACGTGGTCACGGGGCTCATCAAGAGCCTGGTATTCGCAACGATTATCGCTCACGTTGGATGCCTGGAAGGATTTCGCGTCCGCGGAGGGCCAGATGCTGTAGGTCGTTCTACTACGACTGCGGTGGTGAAGTCGACTTTCCTGGTCATCGTTGCTGATGCGGTGTTTACCGCGATCTTTTATTTCACGGTGAAATCCTGATGCCCATCATTTCGGTTCGCGATCTAGTCGTTGAGTACGATGGCCGTAGAGTACTGAACGGATTGAACCTCGACATCGAGCACGGAGAAACGATGGTGTTGCTGGGTGGCAGCGGTTCGGGAAAGAGCACGTTGTTGCGGCAGATTATCGGCTTGGAGCGCCCTAAGTCAGGCAGCGTCCACGTGAAAGGAATGGACATTACTCGTTGCTCGGAATCGGAGTTGAAGAAAACTCGACTCTCCATCGGAGTCGCCTTCCAAAGTGCCGCTCTTTTTAATTCGCTGACGGTGGAAGAGAACGTTGCGTTGCCGCTGCGGGAACATACCCGGCTTGCGCCCCCCATCATCGACCTTGTGGTTTGGATGAAACTGGCAGGAGTTGGTCTTGCCGACTTCGGGAAGCTGCTTCCTCAGGAACTCTCCGGTGGAATGAAAAAGCGTGCTGCAGTTGCGCGGGCGCTTGCTCTCAGCCCCGAAATCCTTGTGCTCGATGAGCCATCGGCCGGGCTTGATCCCATCGTTGCCGCGGAACTCGATGAGCTGATTCTCCTTCTCAAGGACAACCTGCAAATGACAGTTATCGTTGTCACACACGAACTCCCCAGCGCATTCCGCATCGCGGACCGCATCGCCATGCTATATCAGGGTTCATTCAGCTCAATCGGCACGAAAGACGAAATCAAGGTAAGCCAGAATCCGCGTGTGCGGCAGTTTCTTGATCGCATCCCCGAAAACATAATACAGACGCCTGAAGTAAAGGCTTATATCGATAAATACATGCAGTCCCAGGAGGCCTACCAGTGACCACAGAAGCGAAAGTGGGAGCGTTTGTCCTGGGATGCTTCGCGGTCCTGGCATTCACGCTGATTTACCTGATCAATATGCAATATGGCGGACATACCGTCCCATACCGCACATATCTTCGTTACGCCGGCGGACTGGAACCGGGTGCCTCCGTGCTGTTCGGCGGAATCAACGTGGGAAAGATAACAGCAGTGCGACCTTGGAAATCAGATCCGACCAAAATCGAAATTCTTCTGGGCGTGAAAGAAAACACTCCGTTGAACGAAAAGTCTGTCGCGAAGCTGGGACTGGTCAGCGTGATGAGTGGGGCCGCGCTCTCCATCACGACCGGCAGCAACGACGCAAAGCGTCTGCCGCCGGGATCTACTATCCCATCGCAGGAAGCCGCAAGCCTGGACGAAATAACCGGCAAGGTGGCGGTTGTTGCCGACAATGCAAACGGATTGATCACTGAGGTGCGCGAGGACCTGAAAGGCATCAATGGAGATGCCCGCACGCTGCTCGCGAACCTGAATAACGTGACTGGTCAGGCGAATCAGCAAAAGATCCGAGCTGTGCTCGATAACGTCAACGCAATGCTTGCCACCGAGCGTCCAAAAATTGACCGTCTTACCGATCAGTTAAACACGCTGACGCAGCACGCTGATGAAACGGTTCAAAACGTGAATGGCGCGGTCAGCGATGTGCGTGGCCCAATTCGTGAAGATGTGGCTGAGTTGCAGCGCACTCTGCTCCAGGCCAAGCAATTGATGGCAGATATGCAGGTGCTGGTGCGGGCCAATGATTACAAGATTGATGACACGATCGATAACCTGCGGGCGGTAACCGAAAACCTGAACGAGCTGACCGAGTCGGTGAAAGAACGTCCCTGGAGTTTGATTCGGATCAAACAGCCCGAAGACCGGCAGCCGCCCAAATGAGACACTCGAATTAAACGCGAACAGCTATGGCCGTTTCAGCGAGTCTGCTGGCGGCGGATGGTGAATATGAGAAGAATTCTGACGACGATGATCTTCGGCGTGGCAGCTTTGGTGATCATGACCGGCTGTGGAAGAGTGCGATACCCGAAGTACTACACTCTCGATCTGCCTGCGCCGCCGGATCCACCCGCGGGCGAAAATGCGCACGCGACTCTCGCTGTCCGCGAATTCCGCGCTCCTCCCTACCTGCGGCAACGATCGATTGTGTACAAAACATCTGCGGAACAGATTGGTTTCTACGCGTATCACCGTTGGGCGATAGACCCGCGTGAGTTCGTGACCAACTCAGTGATCGAGCGCCTTCGCGGCAGCGGAGTCTTCGCTCATGTGAAGCCCTATGACGGGAGCCGCGATGTTGATTACGTCTTGAGCGGACGCTTGGAGAAGCTCGAGGAAATCGACTACCAGGGTAGCATCAAGGTCCAGGTTGCTCTCTCGGCCGAAGTGACCAGCATCGCCGCCCGCGCGACTGTTTGGACCAACTCTGTCTCAGAAATTGGAGACGTTAACCAGCACGATGTGCCAGCCGTGGTCGCGGAAATGGACCGCACGATGCAACGAGCGATTGAAAAGCTGCTCAGTCCATTGCCTTCAGATTTAGCGACTGGCGGCACGGCAGCCAAAGGAAACTGAACAATTCGATAGAAGTGAGTTCTACCGGCGCTTCGCTGACCTCGCTGATCGCCTTGTTGAAGCCGCCTTCCAGGTGCTTACTGCCGAACCCGAGGCACGACTCCCGCCCCGCCGCTATTTCAACAGCGGAGCTCTGTGCTGCGGCAGAACTCTGACACATCAGATCAAATTCTGACACCCTTGGGAATAAATGTTCGCCATAGAACCTTCTTGTGTTCACGTTCTGTCGCGACACTTACCGTCAAACGGGGTCAAGTGTCACGGCAAGTCATAGAACTGAGACAGGGCCTTAGGGCCTTTAGGCACAGGGGAACGAATCTGCTCCGATTGCGGGCACAAGCCGCTGATTTGCGGATATTTGCTGTCTCCCGCGTGATTGGAAATGCAGTTGCTCCAAGCTGAGCCTGAAACTCCCAGGGGCGCGGAGGTCTGTTCTTTTCCGAAGGAGAAATCTTAATGTCCACGTCGCCAGTGTCTGCGGGACCCGAGGCACCGGCACCGAGACCGGTGCCGCCCAAGACCGAGACAGATCAGACAGTTTCCCACCGAGGTGCCGGGTGGAGGTCCTACATAACGCCTGCTCTTGTGGTACTCCTCGCACTCGCCGTTTTGATCACCATCACGCGTAATTGGAATGCGTGGGAGGGCGGCAAGGTCGAGCAGGTCACCGATGACGCTTACGTCAGGGGCGACCTGACTCCCCTCAGCACCAAGGTGGCAGGTATCGTGCGCGCGGTGAACGTGGCGGACTACCAACAAGTGCACAGGGGCGATCCCCTGGTTGAACTGCAGGATGATGACTATCAGGCGCAGGTGGATCAAGCCAAAGCTGCGGTTGAGGCCGCGCGTGCCGCCATCGTGGAGAATCTGCGACAGCGGGAGTTGCAGGATGCACGCATCGCAAAGGCGCTGGCTGGTATCGATGAGGCAAAAGCACAGATTGTAGCCGCCGATGCAGGCAAGGCAGCTGTACAGGCTGAGTTGGTTCGTGCCCGCTCAGAACGCAACCGCCAGGAAGGTCTGTATCAGACTCACTCGACGACCGAGCAGACGCTCGAACAAGCCGTCGCGAACGAAGGAAATCTTTCAGGCCAGTTTGCCAGCCGTGATGCCGATCTCAATCAGGCGCAAACCGCGTTGCGCAGCAGTGAACTCTCTGCTGAAGCCGAGCGCCGCAGCAAAGTCGTCCTCGAATCTCAAGAGACACAATTGCAGGCCGATCTGCGGGCCAAGCAGGCGAGCCTGGTTGCCGCCCAGGTAAATCTTGGCTACACCAAAATTTCTGCTCCAGATGACGGTAACGTTGGCGAGCGGCAAGTTCGGCCCGGGCAACTGGTCTCGCCCGGTACACAGGTGATTCCTTTTGTTGCTCTCACAAAGTGGGTGGAAGCGAATTATCGCGAAACGCAGTTGACCAATGTGAAGATCGGCGACCCTGCCGAACTTCGTATTGACGAATATCCCGGGCAACTCATTCGCGGCAAGGTGATCGAGATCGCACCCGCCAGCGGATCGCAATTCGCTTTGTTGCCGCCTGACAATGCAACTGGCAACTTCACGAAAGTCGTGCAGCGAATTCCCGTCAAGATCGCGCTGGATGACTCGAATCTCGCCACAAAACTGCGTCCCGGGCTTTCCGTGGTGGCGACCGTCCGCACCAAACAGTAAGCGGAATTTATGGCAGCCTCAACCATCACTCTTCGCCCGTCTGCCGTAGACATCGCGCACACTGCTGCGGCGGCGATGCCATCCGCTGTATCGACCCGTCCTCTGGTCGGTATTCTTGGAGTCGTCACGGGCGCCGGACTCGTCACCCTTGCCGGCCGCTTGCTTAGCCTTGGCCTTGCCGATTTGAGAGGCCACATTGGTATAAGCGTCGACGATGGTGCCTGGCTCGACAGCGCCTTCAATGCATCGCTGATGTTCATTGGTCCCTTCACGGTCTACCTGGGAGGGCTGCTGGGCCCACGGCGCGTATTGCTGTTTGCCGCCGGACTTTTCACGGTAACTTCTGCCTTTCTTCCGCTCATCCATAGCTATAGTCTTCTCGTCGTTGCGCTTATGGTTGCCGGGATGAGTTCAGGCACCTTCTATCCGCTTACACTGACGTTTGCCCTTCGCAATATTCCTCTGCGGTACCTTCCTTTCACCATCGCCTTATATGCAGTCTTTGTGGACGGAGGTGTGAACATCGCCCCTTCCCTCTACGGATGGTACCGAGACTATCTTTCGTGGCATTGGATGTTCTGGACTTCTGCAGTGATTGCGCCGGTGATGATGATATGCATCTGCTACGGCATTCCTCCATTACCGCCGCGCAAGAAAAGCGGCCCGGTGCCAAGTTTTATCGGGTTCCTGTACTTGAGTTTAGGATTGGCTCTCATCTTTGCTGCGCTACAACAAGGTCAGCGGCTTGACTGGTGGCGCTCTGGCGTATTCAACGCGTGGTTTTGGTCTGGGTCGTTCTTCTTGCTGTGTTCGCTGGTTCGGAGGCTGCTCGGTCCCAATCCTCTCGTAGCGCTGCCTTATCTGTGGAACTGGAACACTGTTCTGCTTGGCTGCCTGCTCTTCTGGTTCCGTTTGACTCTCTGCACAACCATCATCCTGATTCCTCAGTCGCTGGCCATTCGCGGTTTCCAGGCCGACGAGATTGGTCCCGCAATCATCTGGAGCGCCCTTCCGCTTCTCCCCGTTGCATTCATTGCGGCGCTTCTGCTCTTGCGCAATCTCGATCCACGCCTTCTGTTTGCCGGCGGACTTACCTGTACTGCATTTACTTGTTGGGTGTGCTCCGAGTACAGCACCGCGTGGGCCGCCCAGAACTTCTACCGCACTGAATTGCTCACCGGCGTCGGCCAGGCTTTCGCATTCATCGGGTTGGTCGGCTGCATTGTGCTGCAGGCGATTTTTTCTGGCGGGCTGGCCAGGCCAGAGTGGACCCTCACCTTTTCAGCCTTCTTTCACGTGATTCGTTTGTTCGGCGGCACGGCAGGCGCCATTTATATGGGCCACTTCATTGCTGTGAGGGAGCGGCTCCACTCGAACCTGTTGGGACTTCACGTCAGCGCTGGCAACTGGATTACTGATCAGAACATTCGCGCGATGACGGCGGGTGTATACGCCAAATCTGCCGGCATGGCCAACGCCGGTGCCCGGGCAATTGACCTGCTTGCAGCCCGGGTGCGGCTTCAGGCATACAGCCTGAGCCTAATCGACGGATTTCTACTGATCGCCTGGAGTTGCGTATGCGCGCTGATCCTCGTCGCGTTATTGCGCAGGTCGCCCTTGAGATATGGCCATCTCAGCGCCATGCAGCGCATTCCGGGTGCCGGGAAGGGGTCGAATCGATGAAACGAAATGCGGCACGATTCATGTTAGCAGCGACGATCTTCTATGCTGGCATTGCGCCGGCGCAAGAAGAAAGCAATACCGCAGCTCCCCCACGCCACATCACGCTGCAGGAGGCCGTTCAATTGGCGCTCAAGCACAACCACGATGTCCGCATCGCCGGTTACAGCGTCGAGGAGAAAGAGCAAGCCAAGCGGGTGGACAAAAGTGAGTATTTCCCAGTCATACGAAACGATAGCAACTTTTTTCATGTGACAGATACCGAGTTGATTGAAATCAAGTCCGGCAGTCTCGGCATCGCTGCGGGAACGTTGATTCCACCCGGAAACGCGATCATCAACCAAGGCGAACGAAACCTTACGACAAGCGGAACCCAGATTTCGCAGCCGTTGACGACTCTGCTCAAGATCAGACGGGAGAACGATCTGGCTCAGGCCGAGGTCAAGGCCACGCGTGATAAAGAGCAACTTACCAGGAACGATGTCGCGCTCTCTGTTCATCAGGTCTACTACGAGATACTCATTGCTCAGGCGCACCGTAGCGCCACCCAGGCGCGCATAAAGGCCTCCGAGCACCTTCAGGGTGAGGCAGTCGAGCAGGTTAGGCTCGGCAGCGCCCTGGAACAGGAGTTAATCGACAGCAAGACGCAGGTGTTGCAAGCTAAACAGGAATTACTCACCACCGATCTTCAGCTATCAGATCTCAAACTCAAGCTCAACGACCTGATCGGCCTGCCCCTGACCACAGCCGTGGATCTGGATACAACTGTTCCTGAATTTCAGCAGACCTGTCAGCGCGAGGAATGTGTTACGACTGCCGAGGCTTCGCATCCCGAAATCCTTGCCGCTCGTGCCGAGGTGGAAAAGACCGAGGCTGCCACCCGGTTGGCCAAAACGGACATCTGGCTGCCCGATGTAGATGCTTTCGCGCGCTACAGCTACGCCGATAACGTTCCCTTTTTGGCGCGGAACTTTGGCACGTTCGGTGTTCACTTCGGCTACGAACTATTCGATTCGGGTCGCAAGAGGGCATTACTGCACGAACGTCAGGCGCAGTTATCTCAAGCGAAGGAGAATCTCGCGAAGGTGACGGATGCGGTTCAGTTGTCAGTCGAAACCGCCTACAACAAGCTGGAAAGGACGCGGGAGATGCTGAAAGTCTCGGAAGAAGTGCTGGCGCTGCGCAGCGAGTCAAACCGTGTGCTGCAACAGGAACTCTTGCGAGGGGCGGCGCTCAACTCGCAGGCGGATTCGGCAAGCGCCCAAGAATTCGATGCCAAGGCGCTCCTGTTGCAGTCACAGTTGTACTACTTGCAGGCCCACGACGAACTCCTCGATGCCATGGGCACCACCCCTCAATAAATTGTCAAACACTTACGGGCTTTCAGTCGTTTGCAACCCGTCGATTTCGCGTCGGCCCACCATGAATTAGACCGCCTTTGAAGACCGGGACGATCACCGGACCGCCTGCGCTTCTGCTTGTTTTCAACAATAACGCAGAATGGGAAGGTCATGCCCGAGCAAGTGCATGGGGACCCAACAAAAATGGATTCGCCGAAAACTTCGATTCATCTGCCAGTTCATCGTCATCCAAGAAGCAAGCGAAGCATGGATAAAAAGGAGATCAGATGAGCAGCCTGGCGATCTTGCAATCACTCAGAGAAAGTATTGTGACGGCGAATGTGAAAGCCGTTTTTGGCGAACCCATCGCCGCTCAGGGAAAAACCGTGATCCCCGTTGCCAAAGTCATCTACGGATACGGCGGCGGCTCGGGCACTGGCGGTGCCGGCAATTCCGGCTCTCGTGGCGAAGGAGGCGGTGGTGGTGGAGGAGCAATAGCTATGCCAGTTGGCGTCGTCGAAATCAGCGACCAGCAAACCCGTTTTGTTCCGATCAACGACCGAAAGAAGCTATTGGGCGCGATCGCAATGGGCATTGCTATCGGCAGGTGCTTAGGCTGGCTCAGACGGCGATGAGTTCCGGGAAGGGTACGACTTCAGTCGTACCCGTCAAGCGCATTTATAGGTCACAGCAGCCGGTCGCCGCGATAGATCAGCTCGCCATCGATCGTGCGTGCCTCGGCGGTCAGGTGGTGCGCTTTGGCGGGGCCGGTTCCGTCAATATGTAGTACTTCGTGTCCGTGCGCGACGAGCCAATCGGAGACCAGCATTCGATGGCAGTGAAAGTAGACGCGCTCGGCGCACATGTATGCCGTGCGGGAAGTTTCGGCAAGCGTCACTAACTCGGACGCAGCCCTGGCAAACTCCGGCGTGAGCATATAGTCGGCGTAGTTGCGGAAGCTGGCGTTTCGCATCGCAACGTGTGGAGAGTCATCGCGAATTTTCTTGCGGTATCCCCCGAGAGATTTCATCCAGACATAACGGATTCTCGCGGCGGACAAGCTTGCTTCAAGCGCCTCGCGATTGAACTGCGGCAGCCTGCGCGAGAGGGGAAAGGCGCGAATGTCGACCAGGGTCTGAATTCCGTGAGCCTGAAGCGTGACCAGCAGGTCGTCGATCGAGCGAGTGGAGTGTCCGATAGTGTACAA
>JASIEN010000674.1 GCA_030045935.1 Candidatus Sulfotelmatobacter sp. | reverse complement strand
TCGGCGATGACCTTCCAGATCTCCCGGTGATGCGGCGCGCTGGTCTGGCTGTGGCCGTCGCCGACGCAGTTCCAGAGGTCAAAAAGGCAGCGCACTATGTCACAAAGGCGCGGGGTGGTCACGGCGCGATCCGAGAGACCGTGGAGCTCATACTCAAATCGAAAGGCATTTGGAAGGAGATGATCGCTAAAGCGCGCGCCTGATGAATTCCAACTGACGTATCCCCCGTCAAGCTGCTTGTGGGCGAACAATTGAAATGTCATTTCCTAGAACCCTCCATCACCCATCGGCATCAACACTCAGGTGATGCAGCCATGCGATGAAGCGTTTGTCAGGGCTGAAGCACCGGCCACACCATGTGCTGAGAAATCGCGCCCGTGGGTTCTCACCGCCACGATTCTCGGTTCCAGTATGGCGTTCATCGACAGCACCGTCGTTAACATAGCTTTGCCTGCACTTCAATCGGACCTTCAGGCCACCGTAGTAGATGTGCAGTGGGTTATCGAATCTTATGGACTATTTCTTTCCGCTCTGATTCTGGTTGGCGGTGCACTGGGAGATTCTCTCGGCCGCCGGGCCATGTTTTTGTGGGGGGTAGTTGGCTTCGCAGTTGCTTCTGCCGGCTGCGGTTTTTCCTACAGCATCAGGAGCTTGTTAGTGTGGCGCTCCGTTCAGGGTATTGCTGCAGCTTTCATGGTGCCTGGTAGCCTGGCGATCATCAGTTCCTCCTTCGACGAGAAGTCTCGCGGCAAAGCGATCGGGACTTGGGCCGGATTCACAACCATTACTACCGCCCTTGGCCCGGTTCTAGGAGGATGGTTGATCGATCACGCTTCCTGGCATTGGGTGTTCTTCATTAACATTCCTCTAGCTGCTCTTGTTTTGGTGATTGCATTGCGGCACGTGCCCGAATCCCGCAGTTCCAATCCTGATCGTCTTGATTGGTCGGGTGCCTTGATCGTGACTCTCGGCTTGGCCGCGCTTGTCTACGGATTTCTGGAAACGTCGATCTTTGGTTGGACAAATCCTCGCGTAATTGGCAGCCTGATTGTTGGATTTGCTTCGCTCATCTTTTTCTTAGTCGTCGAGAAGAATGTGAAGAGCCCAATGGTTCCGCTGAAGCTCTTCCGAACGGCGAGCTTCAGCGGTGCGAATCTATTGACACTCTTCCTTTATGCCGGCGTCGGCATTTTCTTTTTTTTATTTCCATTGAACTTTATACAGATCCAAAAGTATTCGGCGACGGCAACCGGTGCGGCAGCCCTGCCGATGATTCTGCTGATGTTCTTGCTATCGCGCTGGGCCGGAGGTCTGATAACGCGCTACGGCGCAAAGATCCCGCTCATTGTGGGCCCGCTGATTGTGGCGGCAGGATTCTTTCTTTTTGCGGTCCCCAATGTAGGAGCGGGGTACTGGACCGGTTTCTTCCCCGCTTTTGTGGTTCTGGGGCTGGGCATGGCGATCAGCGTCGCACCCTTAACAACCGTGGTGATGGACTCCGTCGGGCAGGAACATCTGGGGACAGCGTCGGGGATTAACAACGCCGTGGCTAGAGTCGCCGGGGTATTGGCGGTGGCCGTATTAGGCGCGATTATGGCCGCCGCCTTCGGGCATTCTTTGCGACAGTCGCTCGCTGCCCTGAACTTGAATGCCGGCATTGTTCACGAGCTTGAATCGAATACCGCGAAACTTGGCAGCCTTGATGCACCGCCCAGTGTTGACCCGCAAACCGCGGCGGAGATTCGATCGATCATTGCGCAAGCGTTCGTGTTTGCTTTTCGATTAATCATGGCGCTTTGTACGTGCCTCAGCTTGGCCTGCGCTGTCGTCGCGTGGCGGACGATACCCCCACGAATTGCCGCGAGGGCGCCTGATTTCAGCGGTGCTCAAGCGGTGGCATAGTGCTTCAGGAATAATTCCTTTTCTCGATCCGTGCTTTTCCGTGCGTGGCCTAAGAACATGACACTGTCGTCACCGCAGAAATCTTATAGTTGGGGAGCCCAAAGAGTGGCACGGTAGTCATCTTGCCGCAAACCGGCTATTAGGCCATGCTTATGAAGATGCTCGACCTGGAAGATTTTGCAAGGCTGAACACGGGAATTACCCCCGAGTCGATCTCTGCTTGGGCAGCGCAGCTATTCGACGTAAGAGACACAGAAGTCGGATTGCTGAAGCTTAGGGGAACCATGCTGCATTTCGTGCACCCGGCCGCATTGAAAACTGCCGGGGCAATCCCTCTTGCAAGTTCGTCTGTAGCTGCACGCACAGCCCGAACGCAGCAGGCGAAGGTTTTCAACAACTTTGCCAAGGTAGACCATTTCAGTGTTTTTGAACTGGTCGAACTGGGGGATAAGGTAGTCGATGAACAAGTAATCCAGAAACTCATGTCGGCGCCTCTTCTGGCTCAAGATGGAAAGGTCGTCGGGGTCATTCAAATCTCCCGCAAAGCGGCCCGCCCGGGCGTGGCTGGACCGGACTTTACCGAGAGTGATCTGCGCAAGCTCGAAGAAGTAGGCCGTGTAGTAGGGAGACTGATATCAGCTTTTTAGTTTTCACTCGGAAAATGGGCTTGAATGTTATCTCTGAATTCCGGTATCCGCCGAAGCTGGTTTTTTCGAGAGCTGTGACGGGGTCGGTAACTGCGACTGATCCCAGCCTCCGCCGAGAGCCTCAATCAGAGCAACCGCAGAAGTCATCTCTTCGATCTGAATAGTCGCGAGCGTTTGCTGGTTCGAGAGCAAGGTGGTCTGCGCCGTGAGTACGTCCACGTATGGATCGATTCCAGTCTGATAGCGCTGTAACTCGAGATTGAAAAATTCCTGGGAGTGGCCGACCGCGGCCTGCTGCTTGATAATCTGCTGCGAATAGATGCGAACCGCAGCGAGATTATCCTCGACCTGCTGAAAAGCGGTGAGAACGGTCTGGCGATAATTCGCGAGATCAGAATTGTAGGTCGCAACGTACTGGTTCAATTCCGCCCGGTATAGACCGCCATTGAAAATGGTCTGCGAAATCGAAGGCCCGATCGACCAGAAGCGGCTCGGCCAGGTGAACAAGTTCTTGAATCTGGAGCTTTCGACTCCGCCCGTTGCGGAAAGTGTCAAGTCGGGGAAAAACGCCCCATAGCCTATGCCAATAATCGCGTTCGCTTCGGCCAACGTGCGTTCGGCAGCGGCGACGTCCGGACGGCGCTGTAATAGTTCCGACGGAACGCCTACCGGAATCGGCGGCGGCGCTCTCAGCTCCGGCTGCGCTGGCATCGAAAAATCAGACGGAATTTTTCCAATCAGAACGGCGATTGCATGTTCATATTGTGCTCGCGCAACGCCGACGTTGATGGCTGCAGATTGCGCGCTTTCCAGTGCGGTCTGCGCCTCAACCACTGAAATGTACTGGTCGATACCGGTGTTGTACGCGGCCTGTGTAACATCGAGCGCTTTTTGGTCCGCGGTGACGATATCATTCAGAATCTTTTGCAGCGCATCCTGTCCGCGAAGCTCGAAGTAATATTCCGCCAGGCTCGCCTGCTCGGTCAGGCGTTCGTTTTCGAGGTCCCCTGCGCTTACCTGTGCCCCAAACTGCGCTTCGCGGATTTCGTTGCGAACTTTTCCCCAAAGATCCGGCATCCACGAAACTTCGACCGGAAACGCCCATGCCGTGGTTGTCTGGCCTGAACTCGTAGCTTGGCCGCTTTGCGTCGCGCCCGTTGACGTATTTGTATTGTAGGTATTGAGCAGGCTGCCGGAGGCGTGCGAGCGCGTGAACGAGGGATTCAGAGTAACTGTCGGCCAAAGCTGCGCTCTTGCCTCACGGATTTCAGCACGAGCTGCCATCAGATTCTCGAAATAGATCTTTATGTTCTGGTTGTTGACGTTCACCTGCTCTTCGAGCTCATTCAATTGCGGATCATTGAAAATTTCCCACCACTTGCCTTTCAGCATCGCTTCCTGCGGATTGGCGACCTTCCATCCTTCTGTGTCCTGGAAATTGACCGTAGATTCCTTGTAATTCCCGGCCGAGGGCGTCGGCCCGCTGGGCGGATGATATTTCGGCCCAACGACGCATGCGCTGGTCAACATTAGTGCGAGGGACAGGCCTGACGTGGCGAACCGGTGACGCACGAAAATATTGTTTGGGCTTTGCTTCATATCCGCGTGCCCCCTGGCGCGCCTTTGAGCATTTCACCGGGCAGCGTGTCGTGCTCCTTTTCTAATAAACGAAGGCGCAAGCGATCGAGTGATAGGTAGACGACCGGCGTCGTGTAAAGCGTAATCAGCTGACTGAGGAGCAGCCCGCCCACAATCGTGATGCCCAGCGGCCGGCGCAGCTCGGAACCCACTCCAGTGCCCAACGCCAGCGGCAGAGCGCCGAACAACGCGGCCATGGTTGTCATCATAATGGGCCTGAAGCGCAGCATGCAGGCCTCGAAAATTGAATCGCGGGTGTTCTTTCCCTCTTCGCGTTCCGCCATGAGTGCGAAGTCGATCATCATAATTGCGTTTTTCTTCACAATGCCGATCAGCAGCACGATGCCGATGATTGAGATGACGTTAAGATCCATGTGAAAGATCATCAAAGCCAGCATTGCCCCTACGCTTGCCGAGGGGAGGGTCGAAATAATCGTGAGCGGATGGACGAAGCTCTCATAAAGAATTCCGAGCACGATGTAAACGGCGAGTAGTGCGGTTCCAACCAGGATGGGCTCGGTCGAAAGCGACTGCTGATATGCCTGCAGCGTTCCCGCAAAAAATCCATGAATAGTTGCCGGCGTGCCCAGTTTCCGCTCGAGATTCTGAATTTCCTGGGTGGCCTGGCTCAATGAGACATTGGGCGCTAGATTGAATGAAACGGTGACTGATGGAAAAAGTCCGGTGTGGTTTACCTGCAGCGCCGTTGTACCCGTCTGCAATTTGGCAAAGTTGGCAATCGGCGCCATCGCGACGGCGTTGCTTCCGTTGGGATTACTCTTAACGTATATGTAGTTCAAGTCCTGCGGTGATTGCCAGTAGGGCGGTGCAACTTCGAGCACAACGTAATACTGGTTGAGTTGCGTATAAATCACAGAAACTTCCGACTGGCCGAAGGCGGAATACAGCGAACTGTCGAGTGAACTTGCCGTCTGACCCAGGCGCGCGGCAGTCACGCGATCGTAAGTCAGCAGGGACTGTAAACCCCCATTTTGCTGATCGCTGTTTACATCTTGCAGGCCGGGAAGTGTTTTCATGCCGGCGAGCAGCGGAGGCCCCCAGTGCACAAGATCAGCAATGTTGTCGGACTGAATCGTGTACTGATACAGCGCATTGCTCGAACGGCCTCCAATACGCAAGTCCTGGACCGCTTGTAAGAACGCGGAAGCCACCGGCAATCGATTGAGCTTTGGCCGCAAGCGGTTGATGACTTCAGCCGCGCTCACCTTGCGTTCATCGAGCGGCTTCAGTGCCATGTAGATGAATCCGCCGTTGCTGGCGCCGTTGCCGCCCGTGTATGCGTTCACGTCCGCTACTGCGGGATCGCTTTTGATGACCTTGACGAGTTGCAGGATCGAATAATTCATGAAGGGAAAAGAAGCGTCCTGCGGCCCTTGTACGCCGCCGACCAGCGCACCGGTGTCCTGTTGGGGGAAAAAACCTTTTGGAATCCGCACGATTAATAGGAAATTCAAGGCAATCGTCAGCCCCAGAACACTGAGCGTAAATGTGGGATTCTCCAATACCCATTCGAGTGATGTGCGATAAATCGAGAGCATCTCGTTGAAAAACTTTTCGCTCCAGCGATAAAAGCGTCCGTGCGTTCTCTCTTTTTCCGATTTCAAAAGGTGCGCGCACATGGTCGGAGTTGTGGTAAGCGAGATGACCATGGAAACGACGATTGCGGTTGCGAGCGTGACTGCAAATTCGCGGAAAAGCCGTCCAACAATTCCGGCCATCAGCAAGATGGGAATGAACACGGCCACCAGCGAGATGCTGATAGAAAAAACCGTAAAACCGATCTCGCGCGCTCCTTTCAGCGCCGCTTCAAACGGCGGCATTCCCTGCTCCAGGAAGCGGGTGATGTTTTCCATCACCACGATGGCATCGTCGATAACGAAGCCGGTCGAGATGGTCAGGGCCATGAGCGATAGATTGTCAAGGCTGAAACCAACCAGATACATCACGGCGAACGTGGCTACCAGTGAGACGGGAACTGCAACGCTGGGAATGATGGTGGAGCGTGGATTGCGCAAAAAAACAAAAACCACCACCACGACCAGCACGATCGACAAAACCAGTGTCCGTTCAACGTCGTCCACCGACGCGCGGATTGTGGTGGTGCGATCGAGAACGATCGTCGCGTGAATTCCTTGCGGCAATGTCGCTTCCAGAAACGGCAACTGAGACCGGATGCGATCGACTGTGTCAATAATGTTGGCGCCCGGCTGGCGAAAGATGATGACGGTAATGGAAGGAATGCCATTGAGATATCCTGCCGCCCGTAGATTTTGCGTGGAGTTCTCTACGTCGGCAACGTCACTCAATCGAACTGCCGCGCCATTGTTGTAGCCAATGATGAGCGGTTTGTATTGTTCGGCGTCCGAAATCTGATCGTTGGTAATAATGTCGGCGTTTACCGCGTTGTTCGCAAATCGTCCGCGTGGCATATCCGCGTTTTGCAGGCTCAGCGCGGACTGTACATTGGCAAGCGTCAGTCCATGACTTTCCAGCAGCGTAGGATTGACCTCCACTCGCACCGAGGGCAGAGCGCCGCCACCCACGACTACCTGTCCCACTCCTTGGATTTGCGAAAGCTTTTGGGAGATGACAGTGGAGGCCTCATCGTAGAGCTTATACGTGGGATATTTCTTTGACGTGAGTCCCAAAATCATGATGGGAGCGTCGGAGGGGTTGTATTTTCGCCAGGTCGGGTTTGCCGGAAGGTTCGCCGGCAGATAGGTGCGGGCCGCGTTGATTGCCGCCTGAACATCGCGGGCCGCGGCATCAATGTTTCGCGATAAATCGAATTGCAAAGTGATGGATGTGCTGCCGAGACTGCTTGAGGACGTCATTTCAGTAATTGAAGCAATATGACCGAGTTGCCGCTCGAGGGGCGTAGCCACCGAGGAGGCCATGATTTCCGCGCTCGCTCCGGGAAGGCTTGCGGAAACAGAGATGGTAGGGAAATCCACTTGCGGCAAGGGGGAAACGGGCAGCACCGTGAAACCAACAGCTCCCGCAATGGCGACTGCAATCGTCAATAAGGTAGTCGCAACCGGCCGCCGAATGAATGGTTCGGAAATACTCATACGGTCTCCGGGTGCGAGTCTGGACCCGTGGCACCGGTTCGCGCATCAGGCGTGTGCTTGCCAAAGCGCTGCGCCAGACGATCGAAGAAGACATAAATCACTGGCGTCGTGTAAAGCGTCAGTACCTGGCTTACGAGCAACCCGCCGACCATGCAAATTCCCAGCGGGCGACGTAGCTCGGAACCGTAGCCGCGGCCAAGCGCAAGAGGAAGGCCGCCGAGTAGCGCAGCCATGGTCGTCATCATGATCGGCCGGAAGCGCAGCAGGCTGGCTTCGTAGATCGCTTCTGTCGAGTTCTTGCCGCGCTGGCGCTCCGCTTCCAGTGCAAAATCGACGATCATGATGCCGTTCTTTTTGACGATGCCAATCAGCAAAATAATGCCGATGATCGCGACCACGCTCAGGTCCTGGCGGAACAGAATCAGTGCCAGCAATGCGCCGACGCCGGCCGAGGGCAACGTGGAAAGGATCGTGACCGGGTGGATGAAACTTTCATAGAGTACGCCCAGCACGATGTAGACGACGACCAGCGCCGCCAGAATCAGCAGCGCTTCGTTGGAAAGCGAATTCTCAAACGAGGCCGCGGTCCCCTGAAACTGCGCTTGAATCGTAGGTGGAAATTCTATTTTTTTCGCAGCATCGTTGATTTCACTGATCGCCGTTCCCAGGGCGGCGCGCGGGCCGAGGTTGAATGAGACCGTTACGGATGGAAATTGTCCCTGGTGATTGATGGACAGCGACTCAGTCGTGTTTGCTACGTGAACGAATGCTCCCAGGGGAATCGCACTAGCCGCGCTCGCCGAAACCACCGTATTCGGTGTTGTTCCCGCAAACGTGCCCGCGTTGAGCGACGTGCTAGTGGTAGTGTTCGCAAGCGTGAGGACCGTCGTCGGAGGCAGTAGCGTTTCTGCGGATGGCGTATACAGAACCGAGGTTGTGGTTGCGTTTGAGCCTGCCGAAGCCGACCCAGATGCCGAAAAAGAAGTGGAGGCCGCTGCGCCGGTCGCACCGGACGACGCATTCGCTTGCAGATACAATGCGCTCAGCCGGCTGGGATCCTGTTGCCACTCCGGCTGCGTCTCCATAACCACGTGATATTGGTTGAGCTGTGTGTAAAGGGTGTTTACCTGACGCTGGCCGTAGGCATCGTAAAGCGTATTGTCCACTGTAGCGGGCGCGATTCCGAGCCGCGACGCTGTTACACGGTCAATGTTCACCGCGATTGCCCGCGCTCCGGTTTGCTGGTCGGTGGCAACGTCTTCCAGATCGTGCAGATTGTTCAGCTCTTTTACAAACCTGCCTGTCCATTCATTCAATTCATTGATGTCGGGATCTTCCAGCGTGTACTGATATTGCGTGCGTGTGACTCGGTCATCCACCGTGATGTCCTGCACCGGCTGCATGTACAAATGAATGCCGTGCACGTTTGCCAGGTTCTGCTGCAGCCGTCGAATCACGTCAGACGCGCTCAGATCGCGCTCACTTATCGGTTTCAGATTGATTGACATCCGCCCGCTGTTCAGCGTCGTGTTCGTACCGTCGGCCCCGATGAAAGACGAGAGGCTCTCAACAGCCGGATCTTTCAGAATGACTGAAGCGAGCTCCTGCTGCTTTTGCGACATGGCTGCGAACGAGATGGATTGTGGCGCCTGGGAAATGCCCTGGATTACGCCCGTATCCTGCACCGGGAAGAAGCCTTTCGGAATCACGATGTATAGAAATACCGTGAGCACCAGCGTGGCGACCGCCACCAGCAGCGTGATGGTTTGATATTGGAGAACAACCTTCAAGGTGCGGCCATAGAACTCGATCATGCGGTTGAATGCATCCTCCGACATCTGGTACCAGCGGCTCCGCTGCGATTCCGGATTGTGGCGAAGGATGCGCGAAGACATCATCGGCGTGAGGGTTAATGAAACGACGGCCGAAATGAGGA
>JASIEN010000673.1 GCA_030045935.1 Candidatus Sulfotelmatobacter sp. | reverse complement strand
TTCCAGCTACTTTCTCTATCACGGGACGGATGTGACGCCGGAAAAGGATCTGATAGGTGTACGGAGTTCTGCCATCGTAATGCGGACTGGCAAAAATCCAATCTTCTTCCGAGCGATACGGAGTGTACTTGCGCCAGAGACCAAGTATTTGCAGCACAGGCTCCGCCAGGGGTAACGGATTGTTCCTGCTCTTCGTTTCCTTCAGTTCGCCGTCGACTAATGCGAATTCGGACTGAAGAATTCCTGTCTTCCATCCAATATGCTTCCACTTCAAAGCGATCAACTCCGACGCACGAAGCGCAGTGACTGCATCTACGAGCGCCATCGTTGCCTCTCGGAGTGGCAGTTGCTCCAGCGTCCGGCGTACCACATCTGGAACAAGAATTACACGTTGAATTGAGACTTTGTTGCTTTGACGAACGCCAGTTGAAGCACCGCGATGTCCGGGACTTCCGCCCTGACCGCAGACGGGGTTGCGTTCTACCAATTCCCACCGGACACCATGTGAGAAGATCGCGGACAACACATTCTTGATCTTCAGCTTGGTTCCATCCGGGCGTTGGATTTTGTCCAGCCACTCCTGAATTTGCATAGTCTTCATACTGCCAGCAAAATGACCATGCCAACTCGGTTCGAGCCAGTTCTTGATGTACGACTTGTTTGCTTTGCGCGCCGACTTCGACAAACGTGGTAATTCGTGGTTGAGGTAGTGATTGACGAGTTCCCCAAACGTCATAGCCTTTAAGCTCAGCAGTTGTTTGTTTTCGTTGAGTCGGCATCGAAACCGATCGGCTTCCTTGTTGGCCGCCGATTCTGTGGGGAATTGTTTGGTTGTACCGACTACATCTTTGTGCTGGCACCGCCGGCCGTCGATCTCCTCGCTCCAGCGGAAAACCCACACCGTTCCAATTGCTCTTTTTTCTTTTCGAAGCATGCCGCGGTTGTACCGGACAGGCTTGCAGCGATCGTGACTCAAATGACCCTCCTCTGTGTCTTGTCACGACCAGCTTCTCCATGAGCGGAATTTACCTGAGCGCGAAGGTGCTCCGCAAGCTCTGAAATGAGGAAGTACCACCTCTTCCGAGGACCAGTGCCAAATGGATGAGCCGGAATGCGACCTTCTCTTGCCATCTGCTTCACCGTGCGAGCGGAATAGTGCAAGAATTCAGCAGCAGCGTTGGCTTCGACGAAGCGTTCCAGTGTCTCGAGCTGCATATGGCGTTGCAGTGAGCCACGAGCAGGTTTGGGACTGTTTGTATTCCATCCTCCAGGTGACGCACCAAGGTCGGTAGTCGAGTTCGCGTTTACGATCTGAGATGTAACTGGTTGTTTTACCGCGGTGGGCTGGGGCATGGCTGGAACTACTCCTGGCTGGCATATCGCTTGACACTAGCGCATCAGTACCACTACAGTCAACATGTATCGTTACATATTTCCGGTTCGAGGGCGAGATGGTAGAGAAAGCTGAAACGGCACGTCAGCCGGTTATTTCGATTCGCATTTCCGAAGAGCTCCGTTCAAGACTGGAAACACTGAAGGAAGTCATCGGCCATAAGACGGGCCATAGCGTTTCCACATCCGAGGCAGCAAAGCAACTGCTTGAGTCGGGCAGAGACGACCGTCTTGAGTTGGCAAACCTGCTCACGGAGCCGACCGAATCTTTGCTCAACATTCGCGGGAAAGCGGACGCACATATGCCGCTGACGCAGGCCGAATGGGCTCTCGTCGCCTACTATTGCGCCAAGGGTGCGCAATCATTTGTGAGCACCGAACAAGCCCAGCTTTCTTATGACCGTCTAGCCGAAATTCTTGAGGCATTTCTCGCGGTTTACGCAATCGCCCGCAGAAGGAAGAAGCCGTCCTTGGACTTCCTGTATTTGATGACGCTTCCCGAGGACAAACAGGTCGCTGCCAAGGAGCCGGATGATGTTACCAGTGACGACCTCCGTCGAGTCGTTACGCGAACGATTCAGATGCTAAAAGACCCGGCTCAGAAACGTCGCAGACCGCTGCTCGCCGTTCGCAATCTCTACACGCTCTTGGATACGGAAACGTTCTCGAATATCGAAAAGCTGAACGAAGTACTTTGGCCATACTGGAACACGCTCTGGCGGGTCTGTGCCCGAGGCCATTACGGTGTTCACCGCAAGCCTTTACGTCCGAAACCGATCACTGATGACGATGACTTCGAAGCCCCAATGCAACGCGGATTGCCATCCCAAGAGGAAGGCGGATATCGCCTCGATCTGGTGAGAGAAGAGGGGAACGATTTCTCTCCCTATTTGCATTTTCCTGGCCCACTTGCGCCTCGCTATCCGGTCAGTGGATACGCGAGGACTGCGGAATTCCGAAGGATGCTGGAAGAGCTCGATTTGACTCGCCCACTGGCTCAATGGCTAGGCCACTATTTCTATGCCCACGTCGGAATCGCGGAGGATCAAGAGTTCACTGTGAACTTCTGCGCCTGTGACAACGGGATTAGTTTCGTTTTCCCGATGGAGCACTGGAAGGGCATTCGGAATCTGTTTCGCCGTGCATGGCAGACGCCAGACGTGATGCAAGCGTGGGACACGTTGGCGCTGGAATATGGAGAGATGTGAGCGAGGCGGTGCTACGCACCGGAAGAAGTATGGACACGTCACCCCCAATTTGGGAACTGCGGAGCGCTCGCCAGCGCGGAAATGTTTACGTGCGTGAACTTGTTTTAGATGAACGGCTTTGTTTCACGACGGAGTACCCCACGTCGCCGGCGTTTACGTTCGTAAACGGGAAAACATCCCTGAGTGCACTTGGCGTAAACATGTTGACCTGCATACGCTTCTCAACAATCGTCGTAACGCCGCCACTGGCGGCTATTTGATAAGAACCATGGATAGGGTTTCCCATGAGTACTCCCGAACTTCCTTTTCCGATTCGGAGCGAGACGCCTCTCAGAGATGAACCTAGACCCGGCTTTCGCACCAAAACGATAGCTACGCGCCTGACTCCAGGAGAGCTGGCTGAGGTCGAAGCGGCTGCACAGAACGGCAACCAATCTCTCGCCGAATGGCTCCGCGGGACCGCGCTGCTAGCAGCGCGACAGCGACCGGCTGATCCTATTGAATTGCTACTTGCCGAAGTCTGGGCCTTGCGATACACCCTGCTGAATT
>JASIEN010000672.1 GCA_030045935.1 Candidatus Sulfotelmatobacter sp. | reverse complement strand
GGCAAGGCACCCTCGAGCAACCGCAGAACGGACAAAATCAATCCAGCGGGAATTCTACGAGTGCCGAAGCAGGCAACCGTCCCGGCGGTGGCCTCGGGCCGCCTATCGACGCACCCGACCCACTGCAAAAATATCGCTGGTGGATTCTCGGCGGTTTCGCCGCAGTTCTGATCGTGGGCGGGGTCATCGTCGCTTCGCGCCAGCAATCTGCTGCCCGCGGCGCCGCCCGCGGTCGCGCGGGAGCTGTGCAGCAAATGGAAGAAAGCTACGCCCCTCCGGAGTCAGTATCAGCTCCTCCCGCACATCGGCCCGGCTCCAACCTACTTGAGGCGCTGAAAGATGAACTCTTCCAGCTCGAAGTCGAACGCCGCCAAGGCAAAATTTCGCCGCAGGAATACGAGAAGGCCAAGTCCGCGCTCGACCAAACGCTCGACCGCGCCCTCAAACGCGAATCGCAGAAAGCCTGATTCGGCTCCATGAAAGCGATGTAGGCACAGCGTCCTCGGCTGTTCCAGCAGAGCGCAGCCGCGGCACAGCAGAGGCAAACCTCTTCGCCCCTCTTGCAAAAACTTTGAGCGAACAGCCAAGAGAGTATCGCTTACGGAATGACTCTTGAACGTGGGGGTCTGTGCTTATCTGGCGGCTTCCTCTTTGCCGGGCTCTGCGAATCTTCCCGTACCTGCTCCAGGTGAGCGCGCATGGCTTGGCTCGCCATCTCCGGATCGTGACGCTCGACCGCCGCCAGAATGCGTTTGTGATGAATCTGACCGCGCTGCGGTCCGCCCGCCGCATTAAAGATCTTGATGCGCTGCTCGCGTAACAACCCCACAATCGAATCGATCAAGGAAAGAATCAGCGGATTCGACGCTGCTTCGGCCAGCGCAAGATGAAAATCGAGATCGGCTTCGATATAAGTCTGCGGATCGTCCTGGGAGCGGTCCATGACCGCAACGGCCTCGCGCATGTTCACCAAGTCTTCTTCTGTGACGCGCGCGGCGGCGAGGGCGGCAATCCCCGGTTCCAGAATCAATCGCAATTCCACCAGGTGAGGCGAACCCTCGTGTTGCCCGACCTTCACCATCAGATCCAACGACTGCCGGACCGCTTGCGACGTTCCATTCGTGATAAACGTTCCACGTCCCGAATACGCTTCCACCAGGCCCTTTTCGCGCAGTGTCTTGACCGCTTCCCGCACCGCCGTACGGCTAACCCCGAGGCGCTGCGCCAGATCGCGCTCAGCCGGAAGCTGATCGCCCGGCTTCAACTTGCCGTTGAGGACGGATTCTTCAATTTGCTGAACGATTTGCTCGTATAGCCGCGAGGTGTGGACGACCTTGTACACGGGGTATTCTCTCGCACGGGCCAGCCTTGGGGGGGACTGGCAGTGCGACTACTATACCCCAGGTCCAGCGGTGCGAGATACATTTCTCTGGTGGTGGGGAGGGGATCGACTCTGTTGATTCTAGGTATAAACCCGGCGGAGATTTTCGAAACCAAAGCAGGGCGCGGGAGCGCTGAGATTCCAGCTGACGTGAGGGTATCTTTAGTAACTGTCCCGAGTGACTCTCCTGCACAATTTTTGTTGCATGTTAATACTGCTGAAATATTGTGGATCTAAGATTGCCGTAGGAGAGCACATGCGGTCACCTAGCAATGGGAAGTCGCTGCCTCTACAAGTGGCCGCCGTCTGCTATCGCCGGCGAGGCAATGAAGTAGAGTTTCTGCTGGTCAACACCAACGGCGGCAACAAATGGACTTTCCCGAAAGGCTCGCCTGACTCGCGCTTCTCGCACAGCCAGTCCGCCGAGCGCGAAGCAGCAGAAGAAGCCGGAGCCATCGGCACGATTGAGCCCCGCCACTTTCATCTTTACATTCACTCCAAGGGAGTGTTCTGGCAGCCGGGCGGGGTGCAGGAATACGTGGTTAAAGCATTCTTGATGCAAGTCCACCAGCAGCGCCAGCCGGATGAAGCACAAAGGCGACCCACGTGGTTCAGCGCTGAACAAGCGCGGCAGCGCCTGGCCAAGGGACGGGAAGTCAAATATGCGCATGAACTTGAGGCGGTGATCGATCGCGCGCTCGAACGCATTCAATTCCACGATGAGTTGTGGGGAAACTACCCAGCTTCCCGACGCGATCGCGTTGCAGCTCAGCCCTGACACTGGCGCCGTCTTGTCACATTCCACCTTGCCGAGCAGGATCGATCTGACATTGAAAAGAGAACCGTTAGAAGGGAGCAGGTGCCTGTCCTCCCAGTGAACTGGCACCTGCTCGATGGGGGCGTTCGTCGAGTAGGATTTCAGACTAAACAACTGCAGCAAACCTGCCTATACAGTGAATCTTGTATTTTGCGGAAAGAATGAGCCCTATCTCTCCGCGAAGACAGAGTTTATCGGAAGCAACGCATACCGCGAACTCCCTATGGATTTGTTCGCTGGCGAAGAATAAACAGAGAGCTGTTGGTGAGCTGGTCCAAATCGCATCCGGACAGCAAGGTCAACGACCCGAGCGAACGATCAGTCAATCAGTCTTGGAAAACGGAAGAGTTGCAGCCCAAATTGGCCACTTCGTTGCGAGAGCTTTTTGCGGAAGCAGAGGTCGGCCTTTTGCTTCAACAGTTTCCTTGTTCG
>JASIEN010000671.1 GCA_030045935.1 Candidatus Sulfotelmatobacter sp. | reverse complement strand
AGTGCCGAATGCTCGGCATTTCCTTGCGGTTTCCGGCACTTGCTGTGGTTGGGCCCATTACGGGCCGAAAGTCAGTTGGTGAAAATGGACTGTGAAAATCAGGTGGATGAATCTTTGCCGGTCGATCTCCCGCGGAATTAACTGTGTCTTAACGACGCCTGAAGCACAATCCGAAGACCGTCCCAATGGTTCCGTATACCGTCGCGTCGATTGGCGCAAGCACGAGAAAAAGTTCCACCGGACTTGGATCGATGTTCACCCTCACGACGTAGACCGGACACGCCAGAAATGTCCATAAAAAGCCGGTCAGGTTCCATTCGCGAGGCGTGAAGAACAGTCCGACAGTTAGCAAGTAAGAAACTACCGCGAAAGCGCCGAACATCCGGAAGGGAAGGGAGAACAGTGAGGACTTGTCTTCAATTCTGCACGCTCTCGCTGTCCAAGAAGCCGGAAGGATGGCTAGAAGAACATTGACGCCACCAACCAACGAGAGAACGACCGCGAATATCGTCCACTCGCTTTGGCGCGGGAGGTCAGATCCGTGAAGCATCGTATAAAGCGCGGCGATTGCGAGCGCAACCACTCCGCTCAGAAAGAAAACGGCGCGCGCTATAACGTTGACGGCCCGGACCGGCATGGGGCATTGTAGCAGCCAGTCAGCATCACAACGGCACAAAGCTGGAATGCTCTACAATCCCGGTAATGGCGACCGCTCGTCAGCCCGCCTTTCCCCGCACCATCTTCCACGTCGACATGGACGCCTTCTTTGTATCGGTGGAAGAACTTTACGACCCATCACTCCAAGGCAAAGCCGTAGTCGTGGGCGGCCAACGTAACGAGCGCGGCGTAGTCTCGGCGGCATCCTACGAAGCTCGTAAGTTCGGAGTCCACTCGGCTATGCCCTTGCGGACGGCAGCCAAGAACTGCCCCCACGCGATTTTCGTCGACGGCCATCCCGAGCGCTACCGCGAGTGTTCAGAAAAAGTCTATAAAGTGCTGCAGGAGTTTTCGCCGCAGGTCGAAATGGCTTCGATCGACGAAGCCTACCTCGATATGACGGGCACTGCCCGCCTGCACGGCCCTCCGCTGAAAGCCGCGCACAAACTGCACCAGCGCATGAAGGAAGAGACGCTGCTGAATTGCTCCATTGGCATCGGATCGTCGCGGCTGATCGCCAAGGTTTCATCGGCCCAGGCCAAACCGAACGGAGTGCTGTGGATCGTGCCTGGCAAGGAAGCAACATTTCTTGCGCCACTCAATGTTCGAGAGATTCCCGGCGTTGGTAAGGTGATGGAAAAACATTTGCATGATCTCGGCATCATGAAGGTGGGTGATCTGGCGCGCCTCGAAGAATCCGAACTCGAACAGCGCTTTGGAAAATGGGGACTGGCGCTGGCGGGAAAAGCCCGTGGGGAAGATGCCGGAGGATGGTTCGATACCCAAGTGGGCGCACACGAAGAGGCCAAGTCGATCAGCCACGAGCACACATTCAACGAAGACACGGCCGACATAAACCAGCTCGAATCCACCCTAATGCGGCTTTCAGAGATGGTTGCCCGCCGCTTGCGCGAAGCGAATTTGTATACGCGCACCCTCCAACTCAAGCTGCGATATAAAGACTTCACAACCATCACACGCGCGCGTACGCTTCCCGTCCCCACGCAGCTTGATGGTGAAATCTTCGAACAAATCCGCACGCTGTTTCGCAAGCACTGGAAGCGGGGAAGTCAAGTTCGCCTGCTCGGCGTGCAGGCTTCACATTTTGAAAATCCCGCCGGTCAGTTGAACCTTCTGGAAACCGCGCAACAGCAGAAATGGAAAGATGCACTCACCGTTGCCGACCGTCTGCGCGACCGC
This sequence comes from Candidatus Sulfotelmatobacter sp., assembly GCA_030045935.1. GTDB lineage: Bacteria > Acidobacteriota > Terriglobia > Terriglobales > Acidobacteriaceae > Sulfotelmatobacter. Next base: position 3,415 of record JASIEN010000671.1, on the reverse strand, counting down.
TTCGGCGAATCCAGCGTCACTCTAGCGTCAGGAATGCGCGGCCAATTCCGCGAACGCACTCACGAGAACCCGGCCGGGTTGCCGGGAAAGGGCAAATCGAGGCGCGAACCCTGACTCATTTTTTCCGAACGACACAATGTCTCTGGCAGCCCTTAGCCGCAAAGCCGCTCTGTGCCTACCCACAGTTGAGCCAGATCTCTGAGGTTGTCTTTGTACGTACGCGTCACCAAGTATTCCTTCCCACCTTTTAGACGCAGCCTGTACTCTCCCGTCCGTAACGGTTGGATCTCCTCAACCGCCGAAACGTTAACGACGACCGAGCGGTGGATGCGAATGAAACCGTAGGGCTTGAGCTTCTCCGCCATGGACGAGAGGGACTCGCGCAGCAAATGGGGATTGGGTCGGTGCCGCAACGAAACGTAATTACCTTCGGCGTGCACTGCAACGATCTCGGCCAAATCCAGGAACAGGATTCTACCCCCTGTCTTAAAGGCGATTCGAGGTGCCTGAGTCGCCTGTTGAACAACCATCTCACGCGCCACGGCCTTCTGGTCGTGAATCTCGCGGGCGCTCATGATCGAACACCTTGCATCGCAATCCGGCTTCGACTCTCTGCCACGCGAAGCGAGACCTCAGTCAGAATCGCTGCCTTCGCTTGACAACCTGCTTCTTCAATATCCGGCGTCCACTTCTTCGAGGTTGACGTGGCGCTCGGAGTGACTTCAGCCACCCGACGATATTTCTGATTCCCACTTCCCACACCCTCACATCTTGAGCATTCTTGGCTAACGAGGCGTAGCCCTCGACCATCGCGACCAGAAAGCTGGCCACCTCGTCCGGATTCAGGTCGCGGCGAACTGTTCTTTGGGACTGCCCTTTGCGAAGAAGCGCTGCAACTCCTTCTTGCCAGCTAAGGAACAGCCTCTCCAGGCGTTTGCGGAATCGCTCGTCCAGCGGAGACATCTCCTGTGCCAAATTAAGTAACGGGCAACTCCATCGAATGTCTTCGGGCTGAACTGGCAGACGCCGGACAATGCCAATCAAGATGTCGACCGGTTTTTTCCCATGGCTGAGCATGGGATGCAACCATCTGTCGCGGACAAGCTTTGCGATGATTTCTTCGACAATGGCATAGCCTAGCGCTTCCTTGGTAGGGAAGTGGTAGTAGAGAGCCCCCTTGGTGACGTTGGTGGCAGCGAGAATTGTATTGATGCCGGTACTCTGAAAGCCCGATCTGTGGACCTCGCGAAAGGCCGCTTGCAGTAAGAGTTCGCGCGTGTGCTGGGGATTGTGCAACCTTTCCTTTCTCGCGTGCCCGGTTAACATACCAACCAGTATGTATGTTCGCCATTTCGAAAGTCAATCGGAACGGTCTGCCTGCCCCTGGTTCCTCGCTGTTCTCGAATTTCGTAGCCTCTCGCCGATGGATATGAAAATGTGGAGAAAGCGCTCGTTCGGTCGTTTTGAGAGCGCCCCGGGACGTTGTTAGCCCGCCACTTTGTTGCGCCATCCGAAATGTCTGGCTTGTTGTCTCACGTAATCGTCGTATAGGTGGAACACTACATGCCTCCGCTCTGAATTGGACGTTCACTATTCGACCGCGCCGAGTAAACACGCGTCACTGAAACCACTCATTCGGCAGCAGACTTTGTTCAGACAAAAAGGAGATGGCATGAATCGACTGCAGCTTTGCAAAGTAGTAAGTGTCGTACTTCTTGCATATGGTTTAGCAAGCGCTCAACACATCACCACCTTTGAGGCTCCGGGCGCAGGCACAAGCTCCGGGCAGGGCTCCTCGGGCATAAGTATCAACCTGGAGGGGGCGGTCGTGGGATTCTACGCTGACTCAAACAACCTGGTTCACACCTTCGTGTGCGTTTCGGGCTGTACTTCGCCCCGCACCTTCACCACCTTCGAGGCTCCGGGCGCAGGCACAGCCGACATTGGTTCGAACTGTTTCGTCCCCCAGACTTGCCAGGGCACTTACGCTTTCAGCAACAACGCGTTCGGGGTGATTGTGGGTTTCTACCGTGACTCAGGCAACGTGATTCACGGCTACGTGACCGCTCCGCCTTACACGACCTTCACCACCTTGAACGAACCAGACGCGGGCACAAACGCCAACCAGGGCACTTTGGCCCTGAACATCAACCTGGGAGGAGAAATCGCCGGAAACTACACTGACGCGAGCGGTGTGTCTCACGGCTTCGTGACCGCTCCGCCTTATACCACCTTCACCTCATTCGATCCTCCAGGCTCGGTATTCACCCTTACCGCAGCGGTGCTTGGCATCAACCTAGAGGGGGCGCTCACAGGAGAGTACTTTGACGCGAGCGGCGTGGCCCACGGCTACGTGCGCACAGCGAATGGCACGTTCACCGAATTCAACGTTACGGGCGCAGGCACGGCCTCCGGCCAGGGCACCGAGACCTCAGGCATCAACGACCTGGAGGCGATCACGGGACTTTACATTGATTCGAACGGCGTGCTTCATGGCTACGTGCGCCTTGCGAACGGCGACATCACCACCTTCGACGTTCCGGGGGCGGGAACAGGCTCCGGCCAAGGCACCGAGCCTGAGGGCAACAACCTGTTCGGGGAGGTAACGGGAAATTACATCGACTCGAGCGGTGTGAATCACGGTTTCGTGCGGAGTCCTTCCGGCGTCATCACCACTTTCGACGCTCCGGGGGCGTCAAAAAGCTCCGCTCAGGAGGGCACCGTTCCGGAAACCCCCAACCTGTTTGGGGAGATCGCCGGATTCTACCAGGACTCGAGCGGGGTGTTTCACGGCTTCCTGCGGACCCCGTAGGCCCTCTCTGGGGTAAACAGCTATGACCTGACCGATCTTTTGTACCAAGTGGAATGTTAGTGTATCGCCTTATTCGAACCTGGTCCGTAGTTGTAGTCGGGAATGCGGAGATGTGGGAAACGCGCAGCGCTTTCCATATCTCCATGCCCCATTTCCTTCGGCAAGATCTTCTGTGGCGCCGGTGGCTGATAGCCCAGCAACGAATGCGGCCGCACCGTGTTGTAATGCACTCTCCATCGTCGATCACCACCTGCTCCTCCTTCAACGAATTGAAGAATCTCGCCCTGCAAACATTCATCTTGTAACTTACCGTTTGCCGGTCACGTCACCCCATGCTGCTCGTTCTGCTCACTGTCGGGGGGCATTTGTGCTAATGAAGGACTGTGAGCGGATGACGGGCAACCCTGACTGCGACCTGAAAGCTGTTGGAATGATTGTCTGACGAGGAGGAAATTGATGAGACCGTGCGTCCCATCGCACGTAGCCTACGAGGTTGGAGCGGCGAGGCAACAGACCGTTCGAAGCCCTCGGACAATGGACCCACACTCGCAAGAGTGGCACCGAAACCGTGAGGCCACGGTGTGTCTGCCAGCATAAGGTGGA
>JASIEN010000670.1 GCA_030045935.1 Candidatus Sulfotelmatobacter sp. | reverse complement strand
CTCGCGCAGCACACGTGCATTGTTGGCTTCGTCGTCCGTATTTGCATCTGCCTCGTGGGGTTCCTTGCCATGCAGATCAGGCGCGGCATAGCGCGCTGAATGAACTCCCGGCGCACCATGCAGCGCATCGACTTCCAGACCGGAATCGTCACCCACCACAATTTCGTCGAGAACATATTTACTGTAGGCTTCGGCTTTTTTCCGGGCGTTGGCTTCGAAGGTAAGGCCGTCCTCGACAACGCCAGGAAGGGAAGAGAAGTTTGGAACACCCTCAACTTTCACTCCGTGTTGCAAGGCCGCTCCAGCGAAGTCTCTCAGCTTGCCCGGATTCGAAGTTGCAATCAGAATTCGCCGCATCGTGCGTAAGGCATCATCTGTCAGATCTCTATTGGAGTCTGAGAACTTTGTCGTACCGAACCAAAAAGATAAAGATGACGACCAGGATTGCAAGGAATGAAACTATTCCTCCCGCAGTGCGATCCCACGTCCGTCGAAAACTCAGCTCTACATGATTCTTCCCCGCTTGCACTGGAACCAGCATCTGCCCCGTTTCTTCGCGTGTGCCCACCCGCACCACTTGTCCGTTCACTTCCACCCTCCACGCTGGATAGTTGAACAAGCGCAGCACCACATTGTCGGACGCCGACATTTCTGCGCTAAAGATCTTGCGTTCGGCTTGCCATTCAAAAACGTGAATTGCAGCATGGGCGCTGCCTTCCACCGTCACACGGCGTGCTTCGCGATCTGTCGCCGAAGGATCGGCTCCGATTGGCGCGTACTCATCCGTTCCTTCATAACCCTTCCCGGAAGTCACATTGTCCCGCATCTCGCGTAGATCAGCCGGCGTGTCCCACCATGGCGGCTGGTAATGATGCCAGACAAGGCCCACCACGCATATGAGCGGAACGTAAGCCGCAATCCGCAACGGCCAACGTGCAACGCCAATAGTTATCAATAGAACGAACGGAACCCCCAGGCACAGCATCCAGCGCCAGGGAAACTGCATGAATTCGAGCTTTGGCAAGGCCCGCCAGAGCACGCTGCTTATTGGCAACATCAGAATCGCGGAGGCGAAAGCCCAGACTCCCAACGCGTGCCAGATAACGCGATACTGTTTGCCCCACTTGCGCGTGCCCCAAGCCGCGATCGTCGTTACGGCGATCTCAGCAACCGCGGTCCAGGAGATCACTCGATTGAAGACATCATGTTCTGCATCGGCGGTGTGGATGAACAGGAAATTATCCTGTGGCCGCACACCGGCCGACACTGCTTCCGCAATGTCGACCCAGCGCTGCTCATAAATGGCTGGGAAAAGATAAAAAGCGGCCAGCGCTGCTCCCAGCACGATGGCAGCGCCGCAAATCACCAGAACCATGCCGGACCGCCGCTTCCAGGCAAGAACTACGGCAAGCAGAGCCGCGGAATAATGGATCATTACCGCTGCCGGCGCGTTAATCAACCACGATGCGGCGAACAAAAGCCCCAACGGCACAATTTCGCGGCATCCCTTGTCTGCAGCCTTCAACAATAGCAACAGCAGCAGCGGCACGAGCCAACTGGCCAGCAGCTCGGCAAACGCGCTGCGCCAGTAAACGATCACAATGTGATACGGATTCGCGGCGTACAACACGGCCGCAAAAATCGCGTCCCGCGGGCGCAGCCATCGCCGCGCCAGAAAAAACATGGACACTCCGGCCGCAGTCAGAGCCATCCAGATGAAGATGTCGGCAACGATAGTCACTGGCAGAATCGCGCTGAGAATCGCTCCCAAAATCCACGAAGCAGGAGGATAGAAAACGAATCGAGGCTCGCCATACCCAAAGTGCGCCAGCGCTGCCCAGCGAGGATAAACAATCCCTTGCTTCCATTGCGACAGTACCTCCAGCCAGGAATACAAGTGAAATTCAACGTCGTGACCTGAGGGGGTGCCATGAAAAAAGAAAAAGGGAACCTCGACGGCGAATGCTGCCGATGCGATCCATAGCAACGGAGCCCAAGTCAGACCGCTGAGCGGCGCAGAGTTGCGCATTTCAGCATGTCCGTCAAGGCTGAGAGCGGATTTCATCTAACTCTTGGTGGGTTCGTGGCGATTTTTTCACTCGCCGACCTGTGCATAAGCCCGAATTGATTTAACTAAGTTTTAACCTCGCTGAAACCAGCCCGCAATGCCCATCCGCTACTTTACTCGCATTGGGGTGGAACAGACCACGGAGTGCTGAAGAACCTGCGCTTGAGACGGGGTGCAGGTCTTCAGCCCTCCGGAAATTCCGCCGCGGCTCTCGCAATTCTCACCAGATACGTCCAGCCGAAGTACTCTAGCCCGACTCTCACGCAAGTTCTCAGTTCTGCTCGCGAGCTGCCGCGCCCAACCGTTGACGCTGCTTGCATTGATATCGAATTCAGCCCGAGACCTGTTCGCAAGATTGAGGGCGCAGAGAAACCGAAAATACTGGAGAGCGGGCCAGGACGAAGAAAAAAATGCGGGCGGCGGGAAATCCTTTTCAGCCTGATCGTTCTCGGCCCGATTGTTTTCAGGCCGATCGATTTCAGGCTGATCGTTGGCAGCGAAGTTCGGACAGGAATTCTTCCTGCTGGAGTCTGCCTCCCCGTCGAAGCAGATCGAGCAAAGGATCCGGCATATCCTCGGCTACGCCGTCCGGAGAAGGTTGCTTTTCAAATTGGCTCAGGTCGGCCCGCAGCGCACGCGGAGAAACGCTCAAATCGGGCGCTGAACCCGGGCAATTCTGCAGAAAGGTGATCAGGTTCGCTACCTGGGCACGCTGCTCTGGAGTGCGGGAAGGGAACTCCACTCCCATGCCAAATCCGGGATGGGTAATCCGCACCATGCCTTCGGTGTGCACGGCGAGATCCCCAGTTCTTACGCAGAGATCAACCAAGGCTTTTTCTGGAAAGGGAGAGTCGCTTTCGACGTAACATCCGCCCAGACTCAAGTCGGTGAGTTGGCAGCGGTTGACTGTCTCATCCGCGGGGTCGGCTGAAGTTCCAGCTGCCGTGTGCAACCAGACCTGGAGTTGCTGTTTTGTGGACTGGCTCAACTCTAAGAAGCGAACTCCGGTTTCACCATTTGGCTGCGCCCATGCCACCTGGCCTCGCCCCTCAACAAAAACGCTTCCGTCGGGCAGCAGAAAATGAAAACCGAAAGAGGCCCCGGCCAACTGTGGCTGGGAGGTAAGCACCTCCATACCAGTCTCGCTGAGATCAAGGAGAATTCCTTCCGTTGTGCTGCCATCTTCCTGCGCCAATTCCACGGGCGCCTGCACCGGCACGCGGTGTGCGCGGCGGCGTTCGCGCTTCAGTATGGCCACTGCCGCGCGCAATCCAGTTTTCGCCTTTTCTTCCGAAAGTGGCTTATAAAGCACAAAATGCGCCCCAGTGCTGAAAATGTCGCGCACCCCGGTGCTTTCGGCAACCAGAGCAACTGTCACCATGGAATTTCCGGAGTTCAATTCCAGGGCTTGATTCAGGATTTCGCCGGCAGACTGCGCCTCCTCAAAATCCAGAATAAGCGCATCGAACCTTTGCTGATGGAGACGGTCGACAGCTGTACTGACGTCGCTGAAACGCTCGACCGCGATGCCGGAGGCGGGCAGGACGCGGTTCAGTATCTCGCACGCGGCAGCGTCATTGGATACCAGCAACGCCAACAGATTCATAGCTGATCCTTACCGGAATCTTACGGCCATCGCGGTGCAGTCGAGCGGGCTGCCCTGGGAGTTCCCGTATTCGCTGCTCCAGCTTTTGCGGCCATGGTGTCAGGCGCAGGCGAGGCCTCATCCACTTCCGTCAGCACGGCATTGTCTTCGTCATCGCTCTCGGCGAGCAAGGGAGCCACTTCCCGCAACTTCTCCGCCGCCTGCTGGAGCGCCTCGATCTGCTTACCCAGTTCGGCGTACCTGGCCTGCTTCTGCCGCAAGACTTCATGAATGTCCTTCATACGACCCCCTAGCAAAAATGTAAGGAGGTCTCTTAGGGGTGGTCAACGGTAATCCCGGCCAATACGTTACTGGGGTAATTGTTGGCTTTCGAGCGTGGTAGCCGATTCCACGAACACAGCTTCAGGAAGTAGCAAAACAAAAGCCCCGCGAATCGCGGGGCTGCAATGAAGCGGATAGGTTGAAAAATCAGGCGGTTTTGAGTTTTCTGCGAAGAACGCCAGCCAGGCCGACCAAGCCTGTTCCGAGCAATCCCAGTGTGCTGGGCTCCGGAACCGTCGTTGTGAAGACCGTGTTGCCGCTCGCAAGTGGCGCCGAACCCATGAACCCGTCCTTGCCAGCGTTAAACGTCATCTGGGTTGTCCGGCCGCCTATTGTTTGCCCGTTCCACCATGTGCCGGAAATCGAACCGGTGAGCGTGTAGCAAATGGAGCCAGTCGTACCGCACGATCCGGATGACCACGCGATGTTCCCCGTAAATGTGCCACTGAAGAGTATTCCGCTGGGCAATCCGTCTGCGACCCCTGCAGCATTGCTCCTTATTACAAACGTGCTGCCCGTCGAACTGAATTCCCCGCCGGATCCCAGACTTCCGGAGCTCGTAATGAATGCCCCTGTCGTAAAGCTCACGTTACCGAGGCTGGGACCTTGAATGAGCCCCAATTGCTGAAAACCACTGAC